>CAZRMA010000505.1:0-3186 GCA_964600655.1 uncultured Ignavibacteriaceae bacterium | reverse complement strand
TAGGTCATATATTTCGTCACAAAAGATAAGCTACCCGGTTGCTTTAGATCCGAATACTCAGTATTTGCAAAAGTTGAATGGTCAGTCGGTTCCGTATTCACTTTTATATGATTCAAATGGAAAATTAGTTTATAAACACAGCGGCTTTTTACCGGGAGACGAAATTGAAATCGAAAAACAAATTGAACAAACTCTCTCGAGTAAAAATTGATTAAACACAAATTAGCAATAATAATTTCAGCAATGTTTATGTTGAGCGATAATTTATTTGCACAAGAAATTGTCCCTTCGGTATCTAATGTTTTAAGATACGGAAGCGGAAAAAGAATATACGGAACGGTTGGTGAGTCATTTAATTATTTTGAAAACTTAACCGACTTAAGGATTTCTTTACCCGAAAATTTTGTGGTAGGCGCAAGATTCCTTTATGACAATCCACCAGAGGTTGGCTCTGTATTTAAAGGAATTAAAAGAAGATTCGTTGAATACAATTCAGATAATTTTTATTTACGTGCAGGAAATTCATCTACCTTATTTGGAAGAGGATTAGCACTAAACTTATTTGAGAACCGCGGATTGGCTTATGATACCTGGATGGATGGAATTAAAGCATCTTACTCGAATGATTTTATTAAAACAACAATCATCGGCGGCTCTATAGATTTCCGTGATTCAATTACTTTTGTAAGAAATGAAAGCTACGATATTAAAGGAGCAAATGTTGAAGTTACTCCAATAGGTCCGGTAACTTTTGGTACAACTTTCATTTCTGCAAATGGAAATATTCCTACCGGAGTTGATCCAACCGTTACACCGCCAAAAAATATTAAAGCTGAAATACCTGAATTATATCTTTATCTAAATTTTAGTGCAGTACAATTTTATTTTGATTGGTCTCATAAATGGACCAACGTTTTGACTGATAAATCATCCTCAAGCGGTTCCGGAATATATTCTGCATTTTCTTTTCTAGGCGATGGGTTTGGAATTACAATAGATTATAAAAATTACACGTTTGATGAACGCGATCCGTTTGAAAGAAATGATTTTACACGCGCAACCAGAATGCTGCCGTTTCAAAATCCTCCGATTGTAATGAAAGAGCACAGCTCAATACTTTTGTCACGTGCTATTCATCAAGTTGATTTTAATGATGAAGTAGGATTTCAAATAGAAGGTTACTATTCAATCGATGATAATACAAATTTAAATGTAAATACAAGCTTAGCAAGCAGGCATAACTTATATGTTTTTGATCCGATGAACTTCACATTTTCACTTAATAAGAGAAACAATAATTTTCTTCCTTCGTCTAAACATAAGTATTCGCCCTTTTGGGAATTTTTAACCGAAGTTGAACATTACTTTGATTATACAACCATGTTAAAGATTGGGATTGCAAGAAGAACAAAAACTATTTATGAAGATTTTTCGGGAATCAGCGGAAGCCATATAATTCTGTCAACAGTTATTCCTTCACTTTTTCAATATACTTTCAATCAAAATTATTCATTTGTTTTTCAATATGAATTTGAATTTGTAAATGACAGTTATAACTCGGAACAGCCGAAATATTTTAATCAGTTTATATCTTTAACTAATTCTTTGTTCTCAAAATATTCCGCTGCTGTTAGATATGAATTCACAGATAATAATTTTGATTTATCCGGCAAAAAAAATTGGCTTACGTTTGAGGCGGGATACAGAATAGATCAATCAAATATAGTAACATTGTCATATGGAAGTGAAAGAGGAGGAGAAACGTGTTCAAATGGAGTGTGCAGATACATACTTCCATTTAAAGGATTTAGATTTTCAATACTAAGCACGATTTGAGGAGGAAAAAATGAAAAGATATTTATTAAAAATGATTTTTATATTGTTAACTGTATCATCAATTAGCTTTGCTGCGGATAAAAATGTTTTGGTTGAAATTTTTACAAACTCGCATTGTCCGTTATGTCCGCCGGCACATAATGTAATAAATTCTTATTTGGCAATGAGTCAGAATGCTTCAAAAGTAAATTATATTTTTTATCACATGGTTTTCCCTTATCCGACTGATCAATTAAATATTGATAATCCATCTGACGCAGCTGCAAGGAATAATTATTATGGCCCTTACCATTCAACACCGGACGGTTTTTTTAACGGAGTTACACAATCGAACGCTTATGGAGGCTGGGGAAGTTCATTAGATGCCTTAACCGGCCAACAAAGTCCGCTTGAAATTGTATTAAATGGAAATAAAGATTCAGATCAACAATTTACTGTTAAAGCAAATGTGACACGCACGGGAGATGTTGCTGATAACGACCTTGTAATTCACTTTGTGGTTGTTGAAAATATAAATTACCAGGGGCAAAATGGAATTTTAAATCATATTCATGTTATGCGAAAAATGATTGGTTCTCCTGCAGGCGACGATTTTTTAATTGGCTCAAATGAATCAAAGGAAGTTGATAAGCAAATTACATTAGATTCTAAGTGGGTTCCTGACAGCCTTGCTGTAGTTGTATTTATTCAAAGCAAGGGATCGAAAAAAGTTTACCAGTCAGAAACAATAGACTATAAACAGTTAATGCTAACTGATGTAAAAGAAAAAACTTCATTACCAAAAACTTTCAAGTTGGAGCAGAATTATCCAAACCCTTTTAATCCGAGTACAAAGATTAGCTGGCAGACTCCGGTTGCAGGTTTTCAGTCCTTGAAAGTTTATGATATATTGGGAAATGAAGTTGCAACTCTAGTAAATGACTATATGCCTGCCGGGAAATATGAAATTACATTTAATGCTTCGGAAAATAAAAATCATTCATTGCTGCCCAGCGGATTTTATATTTATCAATTGAAAGTAGGGAATTATATTCAAACCCGAAAAATGGTTCTTCTAAAATAAATGTATATCACAAAGTTTTCATATCTTTAAAAAGGCGACTTACCAGGTCGTCTTTTTTATTAAATCGTTATCAGAAGATTTAAAATTCATGACAATTAAATCAATTAATAATTCAGCCCGCTTGACAATAAATTTAAGTACGCTTAAATTTGCATTCATAATAAACTTAACAAAACAATTTACAATGCAGAACATTTCTAAAGAAGATTATCTCGGGATAATTTATAAGTATAAAGATGAAAACGGTGAGACAAAAGCAAATGTTATTGCTGAAAAGCTTAATGTAT
>CAZRMA010000504.1:0-3196 GCA_964600655.1 uncultured Ignavibacteriaceae bacterium | reverse complement strand
GTTACAACCGTGTTAACGAGACCTTTAAATCGGTTGCAGAGAAACAGCCGGAAGAAATAATCAGCTATTTAAAAGAAGAAGGCTCTCGCTGGGTTAATGATAAGGAACCTGATGATGATGTGACGTTTGTAGTAATTAAAGTAAAATAGCTTGAAAAGGAAATCAATGAATATAATTTGCAAATTTAGAGTGAAAAATCATTCACTATTATTAACCTCAATAATATTTTTTACCTTATTCTTATTTAGTATAACATCATTAATCTACGGACAGCGAAACTACTTATTCGAAAATATCTCTGCTCCAGAAGGACTCTCAAATTCCAGTGTAAATTATATCTTTCAGGACAGCAACGGGTTTCTTTGGATTTCAACTTCAGACGGACTTAACAGATATGACGGAAATAATTTCAAAGTATTTAAAAATGACCCAAATGATTCTACTACAATTCCAACTAATGATTGTTACGCAATTGCCGAAGATGCAGATGGATTTATATGGGTAGGGGTTTCAAACAATATTATCGCAAAATATGATCCGAAAAATGAGACCTTCCAGCGATACCACATAGAAACTGAGGGTATAAATACTACATCATACTTTCTTTCAGCCCTTTTAGATTCTAAAGGAAATTTGTGGTTTGGAACTTCTAATTATGGAATTCAAAAATTTAACAAATCAAAAAACAAATTTGAACAGGTACATCTCGATGCATCTAATGAAAATGCTCAATGGGGAAACGTCTTCAGTTTAACTGAATTAAAAAATGGAAATATTATTGCTGCTGATTATGCAAACGGGATAAAGGTATATAATGAAAAGCAAAATGTATTTCAACCTTATTACTTAAAAGCAAATTTCAGCCCGAATGAAATAAATGCAATCTTTGAAGATGTATCCGGAGATATTTGGTTTGGGAGTAACGCCAAGGTAATAAAATATTCTCCTGAATATTATACAACTGAAGAGTATGGTGTTTTTGGCCCATCAAAGGACTTCAAGGGTAGTTATCAAGTTACAGGAATCACCCAGGATGTTGATGGATATATATGGGTGGGGTCCTATTCACGTGGACTTTATCGAATTGATATTAACACAAAAGACATTCAGAAATTTGATTTCGGTTCGATAAAATCGGACGTTTCAGCAAGAATAATTATTTCACAATTAATGAAGGACAAATACGGTATTGTTTGGATCGCAACATGGGGAAATGGTCTTACAAAATTTGATCCACTTAGGGAACCTTTTAATTATCATAAGTTTACAACTACTGCTGCTGCAAGTTCTAATTCAAATTTATCAACCGTAATTGCAGGTTTACCTCAGAATAAAGAAATCACAATTGGAACATCTGAAAAGGGTTTATTTACTTACGATCTCGAAAGTCATAAGTCTGATAATTTGAAATTAAAAATGGACAACCCTAATCTTTCAGGTGGAAAAATAAACATTCAGGGTCTTGCAATTGACAATGCAGGAAATAAATGGCTTGCATTTAACAATCTTGGCCTGCACAAAATTAATAAAGATAATTTATTAAGTAATATTAAATCACCTAATGAAAATAAAACTACAACTTATTTTGTTAACTCGATAAAAATAGATTTATCAGGTAATGTCTGGATGGCATCAAGATATGGATTTGAGAGATATAATCCCTTTAAAAATCAATATTCATTATTACCTACGATAATGAATAAAACAATGAGTGAAGACCTTAAAGATATAATTCATAAAATAGCAGAATCCGGCAAGCCAATCGCTTCAATCTTAAAAGTAGGCGAAGCATCACATTTAGAAAAATCTTTTTCATTGAACCATGATCAAAAAGTTTTGATAATAGGCGTGGGAGAAGGTTATATGAATACTTCAGGTGTGGGTGTTATTGATGCCGGGTCACTTATAAGTAAAGATGGAAAGACAATTTGGCCAATGAATGATTTATTCAAAACATTTAATGACGGAGGAGGATTTAAAAATCGAATTGCTCTTAGTTGTTTAAACTTGAAAAAAGGCGACTACAAAATTACATATGCAACAGATGTTGGGCATTCTTACGGCAACTGGAATGTAATTCCTCCGCCTGACTCTTTGTGGTACGGAATTCAGGTTTTAAGTTTAAATGAATCTGATTATAACATCATTAATCAAATGAATGAGAAAGAAATTAGCTCTGATAAATTCATGCCTATGGCAGTAGGGACAAGCATTGAGTTTAGTAGGAAATACTATAATACACTTTGGTTAGGTTCAAGACTAAGCGGATTTTTTAAGTATGATTTATCAACCGGAAATTTTAAACAATATAATTTTGATAAAAAAAATGTTACTTCCTTAAACAACAATATCAATTGTATTTTTGAGGATAGTAAAGGAATAGTGTGGATTGCAACAGCAAACAGTTTATTAAGATTTGATCCAACAACCGAAAAAATTGATAAGTTTGATCAGAAAGATGGATTGCCTTCAAATCAAATAAATTCCATTATAGAGGATTTTGATGGAAATCTATGGATAAATACATCTGCCGGATTATCCAAGCTGAATAAAAATCTTCCAAAAGATAAATGGAATTTTGTCAATTTCGATGCACAGGACGGACTTCAAAACATCACTACCAGCAAGGCAAGCTGGGTGAGTAAAGACGGCGAGATATTTTTAGGGGGAATTGATGGCATTACTTATTTCTATCCAGGAAAAATAAATGAGGCGAAGCCTGATATAGTTTTAGAAGACATAAAAATTTCCGATGTATCACTTAAGTCGGACTCGGCTGTGGTAAAAATTAAAGAAAGTATTATAAAACTAGATGAACTGGATCTTGCTTACACTCAAAATAATATTTCATTTGAGTTTGCATCCATTCATTTTTCAAGGCCGGAAAAAAATAAAATAATGTATAAGCTGGAAGGATTTAATGATCAATGGATTTCAACAGATAGAAATTTTGTTTCGTTCACAAATTTAAATCCGGGCGAATATACATTTAGATTAAAAGGATCAAATGGAGATGGAATTTGGAATGATAAAGAAAAGACAATTAAAATAATTATTTCTCCGCCGTGGTGGAAAACTACTTTTGCATACCTTGGATACTTTTTCTTTTTCGTTGGTATAGTATTCGGAATAGATAAAGTACAAAGAAGAAGAATTGTAAACAAAGAACGTAATGCAGCAGCAATTAAAGAAGCTA
>CAZRMA010000503.1:0-3198 GCA_964600655.1 uncultured Ignavibacteriaceae bacterium | reverse complement strand
TAAATCCTATGTTCCAATCAAATTATAAATTGAAAAAATTTTAATTTTTTAAAGTGCTCTTACAAACATGTCAAAAATAAATTCACTGTCATCCGGGCCTGGTGATGCTTCAGGATGAAACTGTGCAGCAAAAAATGGTTTTGAAATATGTATCAATCCTTCATTCGTTCCATCGTTGTCGTTTGTAAACCATTCACGCCAATCTTCAGGCATAGTTTCAGAATCAACTGCATAGCCGTGATTTTGAGACGTAATGTAACATCGTTTTGTCCCGGTTTCATTGCAGGGCTGGTTATGTCCTCTGTGTCCAAATTTTAATTTGTAAGTATTAGCTCCGGCCGCAAGAGCAAGAATCTGGCTTCCGAGACAAATACCCAAAATTGGAATTTGTTTTTTCATAGCTTCTTTAGTGAACTCAACTGTCTGCTTGCACATTTTCGGATCGCCGGGGCCGTTTGATAAAACAATGCCATCGCAATTTTCTTTTGAAAAATCATAATTATAAGGAACCCGTAAAACCGAAATATTTCTGCCTAAAAAAGCATGAATGATGTTGTTTTTAGTACCGCAGTCAACTAATACAATTTTCTTTCCATTTCTTTTGTAATCGACAGGCTGTTTAACACAAACTTCGCCCACAAGATCGGTTTGATTGGGGTCTTCAAAATCTATTTTTTCATTTTCATTTGTTATGATTTTGCCAAGCATTGTTCCCTGATCGCGTAATTTCCTGGTAAGCATTCTGGTATCAATCCCGGATATACCGGGAATTTTTTGTTTTTTCATCCACTCTGCTAAGGATTGTTTTGCATTCCAATGAGAATAATTTTCAGAATAATCTGAGACAATTAATGCTCTAACATGTATCTCTTCAGATTCAAAATTTTTATAAAGGCCGTCCATTCTTTCGTCTCCGGGCACGCCGTAATTTCCGATAAGCGGAAAAGTGCAGACTAAAATTTGTCCTCTATAAGATGGGTCAGTCATTGTTTCCGGATAACCAACCATTCCGGTATTGAAAACAACTTCGCCGTTGGTGTTTTTGTCATACCCGAAACTATAGCCCTTGAATTCTGTTCCGTCTTCTAAGATTAAAGCCGCTTTAACTTTTGTTTGATTCATAATAAAAACTAAATATTTTTATAAAAAAATAGCCACTCAATGAGTGGCTGCTATAACACTTAAATTTATAAATTCATCAATGAATATTTTAATTTTCTTCTTATTGATTGGTTTTTACTTTCTCTTTGCTTGGGAAACAAATATAAAGCAATCGGTTTTAAGATACAATTAAGAAACAAAAACTTTAATCAACTTTTTTAAAAATCTGCTTTAAATTTTCATCTTTATACATATAGAGTTTTAAATTTTCAATTTTAAACTTATTTGTTCCATTTAATGCACAAATAATTTTAATTTAGATTACTTATATAAACTATCATAATATAAAATTTTCATTAAATAATTAAAAAGACTTTAATTTTATCAAAAAAAAATTTATATAGGTGTGTAGAATTTAATAATTAAATATTATTTAATGCTTCAGAAATTCGTTTATTCCCAATCTCGAACTAACATTTCCAAACTACACCTATTATTATTTACAAATTATGAAAAAAAATAAAATTGCCAAAACTCCCAAGACTTTCATTCTGGATACAAATGTCATTTTGCACGATGCTACATCAATCCAGCAGTTCCAGGAAAATGATGTTGTAATTCCGTTATCCGTTATAGAAGAGCTTGATCATTTTAAGCGCGGCAGCCAGGTTATAAATTTGAATGCCCGTGAATTTGCAAGAAAGCTGGATTCGCTTACAGGAAGTGCAATATTCAATGGCGGTGTATCTCTTGGAAAAGGTAAAGGTAAAGTTCGGATTGCTCTTTCGCGAGGAATAAATGATGAGATTAGAGATTTATTTAGAGAGGATTCGCCCGATCATAGGATACTTTCTGTTGCGCATGATTGGAATAAAAAAACTAAAAATGGAAGTGTGATTCTAGTTACCAAAGATGTAAATCTAAGAATGAAGGCGAAGGCTTTGGGTATTTTAGCCGAAGACTATACAACTGACAGAATCGGCAGTATTGAAGAGTTGTACAGCGGCAAGCAAGTAGTTGAAAATTTTGATGATGATTTAATACTCAAGCTTTATCAAACTCCCTATCAATCTCCGGCAAAACCAATACTTAAGAAAATTAAAGGAGAAGAGATTCCAAATAAGTTTTATATTATTAGGAATACGAACCGGTCGGTGCTTGCTTATCTTGACCAGGAAAAAGAAACAATCCGCAAAGTTGATAAGAATTCAGTTTATGGAATTAAGCCGCGAAATGCCGAACAGACTTTCGCTGTTGATGCACTTACAAATATGGACATTCCGTTGGTAAGCTTAACAGGAAAAGCAGGAACGGGGAAAACATTGCTGGCATTGGCGAGTGCTTTACATATTAAAAAAAGTTATCGTCAAATTTATATTGCAAGACCGATTGTTCCGTTAAGCAATAAGGATATCGGATTTTTGCCGGGCGATGTGCAAAGCAAGCTTGAACCTTACATGCAGCCGCTTTGGGATAATTTAAAAGTTATTCAAGACCAGTTTTCAGAGAATGATAAAAATTACACGGCAATAAATTCTATGACAAAAGAAGAGAAACTTGTAATAGAACCGCTCTCATATATTCGCGGTAGAAGCCTGCAGCGCATTTATTTTATTGTTGATGAAGCGCAGAATCTTACACCACATGAAATCAAAACAATAATTACCCGTGTTGGTGAAGGAACTAAAATTGTTTTTACAGGTGACATTTATCAAATAGACCATCCTTATCTCGATTCAGAATCAAATGGACTTACTTATTTGATTGACCACTTTAAGGGGCAAAAGCTTTATGCACATATAAATCTTGAGAAAGGGGAGAGGTCGGAGTTAGCGGAACTTGCTAGTAATTTGCTTTAGCTTATTTTTAATTAGCTAAATGATTATTTGTTTCTCATTATATTGACTTAACAAGTGCAAAAATGGCGTCCGCTTGGTTGGCTGGTTATACTGGTATTTCATTATTCTAATCTTGTTCTCCAATCTTGTCGCCACAATTCTTTCTTTAATTGCTCATAAACATTAAATACAATCGGACATGTAGAATAATTTTGAACAACTCCCATCAGTCTTGTCCAAAATTCTTCTTTGTGCAAAT
>CAZRMA010000502.1:0-3218 GCA_964600655.1 uncultured Ignavibacteriaceae bacterium | reverse complement strand
CAGCAGCCTTCTGTATTTTTTCTATTCCGCCTTTCGTTAATTTTCTTTCTCCATCTTTTGAAGAAGGAGAGGAATTTTCTGCGTCACTGTGCCTGATTAAATAAATATTCATTTGTTGTCCTCATAATTAACAAATATTGCCGTAACAAATTCATGGAACTCTGCCAAATCTTTATTTAAATCTTTCCCTAGCTTTGAGTTCATTAGCTCATCCCAATTATCTTTTGATTCAACAGTTACTTCGCAAAACATAAGATATTTCTCATCAGATAAAAGATTACTTTCAACTTTGCCGGCTTTTATATTTTTATTAACTACATCAGAAAGATACTTTAAAGTAAACTCTTTAAAATGATTTACTATTTTTTCTTCTTTGGTTTTTTTTAGAAATAAAAGCAGTTTGTACATATATCTCTAATTATTTAATGAAATTAGAATTTGTGGTTGTTTAATAATTTTCAAAATCTATAATTTTTAGTCTTAAAGTCTATTCAAAAAATACTAATTATTTTTGATTTATTTATTGAAGAGTTATATTTCTTTCCAACAAAATTCTATTATTAAAATTCAATCCTTTAAACAAAATAGAAAGAATATTAATTGAAGAAAATATATCTGTTTACAGTTCTATCTTTACTTGTATCCGCAAATATCTTTTCACAAACAATTTCTGTTTCAAAGGTTGCATTAAAAGGAATAAATTTTTCAGTATCAATTTCGGGCTTACCGGATTCACTGCACTCAATAATGGCTAATGTTGAAAATGAAGATTATTCCAATGATTTTAATTTTATAGTTTCTAAAGGGAAAGTCGATACATCCATTTCAATAAATTCCACAGGCAATTTTAAAATAACTTTACCAGAAATAAAAAAAGCCGAAGCTTCTGTTAGAGTTCTTCCTGGAATCTTAAGTATCATTCCACCTTTAGTTGCAATTCTGTTGGCCCTTATTTTTCGCCAGGTAATTATTTCGTTGATGTTAGGCGTTTATATCGGGGCTGTTTTTATCTTTAATTACAATCCGCTTGTTGGCTTACTACGATTAACTGATACTTATATAATAAACACTTTACTAGATTCATCTCATATTAAAATTATTGTGTTTACACTACTGTTCGGCGGCGTAATTGGATTAATTTCAAAAAGCGGAGGGACCAAAGGAATTGCAAATCTTGTTACAAAGTTTGCTAAGACTAGAAAGACAGGACAAATAGCAACATGGCTTTCAGGTGTATTAATATTTTTTGATGATTATGCGAACTCATTAATTGTTGGAAATTTGATGAGGCCTATAACTGATAAATTAAGGATTTCAAGAGAAAAATTATCTTTTATAGTTGATGCAACTTCAGCACCTGTAGCAAGTATTTTTATAGTAAGTTCGTGGATTGGTTTTGAAGTTGGATTAATTCATGATGGCTTAAAGGTAATTCACTCCTCGGAGAATGCGTATGGAATTTTTCTTCAAACAATTCCTTATAGGTTTTATCCAATTGCAATGCTCATCTTTGTTTTTCTTGTTGGATATTTGAAAAGAGATTTTGGCCCGATGCTGAAAGCCGAAAGACGTGCTGTTGAAGAAGGAAAGGTAATGCGTGATGATGCAATTGCAGCGAAAGATTTAACCGACACTTCGGATATATTTGGCAATGAAGATAAAGCAAAATGGTATAATGGTGTAATCCCAATTTTTGTTTTGGTATTTGGAACTATTGTAGGTTTAATATTCACCGGGCTTTCAGCAGTTCATGAACAAGGATTAACTCATTACGGTATAAGAGAAATTATTGGTAATTCAGATTCATATCTTTCTTTATTGTGGGCTAGTTTTTCGGCTTGTATTGTTGCAGCAATTTTAATTCTCTCTCAAAGAATTATGAATCTGAATGAAACTGTGGATGCCTGGTTTCTCGGAATTCGTTCAATGCTTTTAGCGGCAGTGATTTTAACTCTTGCCTGGTCAATTGGAGCTATTACCCAGGAGCTTAAAACCGCTGATTATGTTGTGAACATGTTGAGCGATACAATAAATCCTCGATACCTTCCGGTAATTGTTTTTCTTGTGTGTGCATTAATAAGTTTTTCAACCGGGACAAGCTGGGGGACTATGGCTATAATGATGCCCATTGTTATTCCATTAGCTCATCATGTTTCTAATTTATATCACTACGATACAGCTAACCAGATGATAATTTTGCACGGTGTAATTAGTTCTGTGCTTGCCGGTTCAGTTTTTGGTGACCACTGCTCTCCAATTTCCGATACAACTATTTTAAGTTCTATGGCTTCCGCGTGCGACCATATTGACCATGTGAGAACGCAGCTTCCTTATGCAGTTGTTACTGCAATTTTGTGTATGATTATAGGGGATATCCCAACTGCATTTGGTTTATCACCTTATATTTCGATTGTTATAATTTCAATTTGCTTGGTTGGCGTTTTATATTTATTTGGTAAAAAAGTTGACTACAAAGAATCAAATGTTTCTATAGAAGTTTGAAAGAAGAATCCTAATATTTCACGAAATATTTTTTAATATCAAGATTGTATTAATTCTTTTCATTGAATATTTGTTAAAATAATTTAATACCGTAAGAAAGCTAAATTCACTCAATGCAAAAAGTTTCCATCTTCGTCGATGTTCAAAACATATATTACACTACAAAACAGAAATACAACCGTCATTTTGATTATAATGTTTTTTGGACGGAGGTGACTAAAAATCGAGAAGTTGTTAAAGCATTCGCTTATGCTATTTACAGCAGCGATGAAAAACAAAAACAGTTTCAAAATATACTGAGAGGAATTGGGTTTGAAGTTAAGCTTAAACCATTTATTCAAAGAAGCGATGGTTCAGCAAAAGGTGATTGGGATGTAGGAATAACCCTTGATGTTTTAGAATATGCTGAAAAGTCGGATTTGATTGTGCTTGTTTCTGGAGATGGCGATTTTGATTTGTTGGTTCATAAAGTTAAGAATTATTTTAAGATTCCTGTAGAAGTTTATGGTGTGCCTGAGCTAACTTCGGGTTCATTAATAAACTCAGCTACAAAGTTTTACCCGATTACAAAAGATTTACTTTTAAAATAAATTCTTAAATTGTACTTCATGTGTTATCTCCTATCTTTTACATATACAGAAAAATAACTCAGTCGTCCGGCTGCCGGACTCCTTCAAATAGATTTTTCTTTTTGAGTTATCATTTAATTTTTCATT
>CAZRMA010000501.1:0-3223 GCA_964600655.1 uncultured Ignavibacteriaceae bacterium | reverse complement strand
TCAAGGAAAAACGCAAACACACCTTCTGCAGCCAATGGCGCACCGAATATATCACCAACAAACTTTGAATATTCAGCCCAGTTTGTGCCGAACTGAAATTCCATAACAATACCAGTTGCAACACCTACGGCAAAAATCAACCCTAGTAGCTTGCCGAAAAATTTACCTATTGCAACATAAATTTCGTCTTTCTTTCTCCAACCGATTGTTTCAACTAAAACTAATAACCAGGATAAACCAATAGTTAACGGAGGGAAGAAGAAGTGGAACCCGACTGTCATTCCAAATTGAAATCGAGCTAATAGAACAGGATCCATAATTTGTTATCTCCTCTTTTGTTTATTTTTTATAGATAATAATTAAGCACTCTTGCTTTTAGTAATAAATTTTTTTCTTTCTTCATTTTCTTTATGAAGCTGTTCAATGGATTTGCTTGAAAGGATTTCTTTTAATTTAGTTTGAGCTTGACACCAGATGGTATGTACGGTACACCATCTATCATCTGAACAAAATGCTTTATCAATCAAGCATTTATTCAAAGCCATTTTACCTTCAACCGCTTCAATAATATGAAGAGGAGTAATTGAAGAAGCAGGTTTCCCCAATTTTATGCCTCCGCCAATTCCTCTTTGAGAATGAATTAATCCCACATAAGATAATTGGGAAACTATCTTTCTTAAAAACTTTTCCGGGATATCATTGGATGAGGATATTTCTGAGATACGAAATACCGTATCTTCATTTCCTGAAGCTAAATGAACCATCGCCCTTATTGCATATTCCCCGGTTAATGTAAGCTGCATAAATAAAAACTAAAATTGTTGATTTAAATATGACAAAATTTGTCACATTTAGCAAGTGGAAATTTAAATTATCAAAAAATATTTTTTTACCTATCCATTTAAAGAAAAATTTCATAATTCTGCCTCTTCTTTAACCCTGTTTTAAATCAACTTATTTATTATATTTACACAAAGAAATATTTTAGTTTAACTAAATAAGTAATTGGCAAAAATCGTGAAATAGCTTTACGATTTTAAATTTATAGAATAAAGAAATAGATTAATTATGGCAATTGCTGCTCCGACAAAACGGGGTGGAGGAAAGTCCGAACTTCACAGAACAAGGCGCCGGGTAACGCCCGGGTATTAACCTGGCAACCGGTTAATAACGGATAGTGCCGCAGAAAATAAACAGCCTCAAAAATTTTGGGGCAATGGTGAAAAGGCAGGGTAAGAGCCTACCGTTTCGATGGTAACATCGGAAGCTTGGTAAACCCCGCCTGAAGCAAGGTCAAATAGGAAAGCCTTCCTGGCTTGCCTGCCGATAGGCAGGTGTTAATCAGAACAAAGTTGTTCGCTTTGAATGGCTTTCGGGTAGACCGCTGGAATCTCAAAGTAATTTGAGATATAGACAAATAATTGCCGTCCCGGTAAAACGGGATTACAGAATTCGGCTTATATGATTAATCTGTTTTTTGTTCTTACGATTACTTAAACTTGTCAGGTGACAGGTAGAGTAGGTAATTCTATGTTGCAAAAACGTTGGAAGATTAAAGACGTTAATGATGATTATGCTGTTAAATCTCTTTCCGATTCATTAAACATTTCTGAAGTTCTGTCAAAGCTGCTGGTTCTAAGAAATATTAATAACTTCACTCAAGCAAAAACTTTTTTTAGGCCTACTTTAGATTCGCTTCACGATCCGTTCCTCATGAACGGAATGGAGGAAGCTACCACACGTGTAATTGAGGCTATAACAGAAAATCAATTAATTTGTATTTATGGTGATTATGATGTAGATGGCACGTGTTCAACAGCATTACTATATATGTTTTTAAAAGAGCTTGGAGCGAAAGTAGATTATTATATTCCTAAAAGATTAAATGAAGGCTATGGGCTTTCAACAGCAGGAATTGATATTGTAAATTCTAAGGGAACTTCTTTACTAATTTCAGTAGATTGCGGTATTACAGCAATTGAAGAAACAGAATATGCTAAAAGCTTAGGTATCGATGTTATCATTTGCGATCATCATCAGCCAAAAGAACAGATTCCGGATGCAGTAGCAGTTTTAGATCCGTTGAAACCAAATTGCAATTATCCTTTTAAATATTTATCCGGTGCAGGCGTTGCATTAAAGCTTGCGCAGGGAGTTGGTGAAAGAATCGGGAAAAGAATTCTTCCTTTAAAATATCTTGATCTTGTCGCTTTAGCTGGGGCTGCAGATATTGTCCCGCTTGTTGATGAGAACAGAATTTTAGTTAGAGAAGGATTAAATCTTATAAATGAAAATCCGCGTCCTGGAATTTTAGCATTAATAAAAAACAGTAATATGGACCCTGGAAACTTGACTTCAGGACAAATTGTATTTACAATTGCTCCACGGATTAATGCCGTGGGAAGATTAGGCGATGCACAAAGAGCGGTTGAATTATTAATTACGGAAGAAAAAGAAAAAGCTCTTGAGCTTGCAAAGATATTAGAATCTGAAAATTACGAACGAAGAAAAATTGATGAAACGACTTTTATTGATGCCCTGGATATTGTTCAATCATCATTAAATATGGATGAGAATATCCCAATAATTCTTCATCAAGAAAACTGGCACCCGGGAGTAATTGGTATTGTTGCTTCACGTTTGGTTGAAAAATATTATCGTCCAACGATCATGCTTACAACTATTGATGGCGTTGCAAAAGGTTCTGCAAGAAGTATTTCTAATTTTAATATTTATGAAGCGCTTCAAAAATGTGAAGATCTTCTCATCCATTTTGGCGGGCATCAAGCCGCAGCAGGGCTGGCTGTGGAAATTGATAATATTGAAGAATTTAAAACTAAATTTAACCAGGTTGTTAAGGATTCAATAACGGACGAAGATTTGCTGCCTGAAATACATATAGATTCAAAAATAAAATTCTCAGAAGTAACCCCAAAGTTTTTGAGAATCATTGACCAATTTTCTCCATTCGGACCGGGAAATATGCGCCCGGTTTTTTTGTCTGAAGACGTTCATGCAGTAAGTTCCAGAATCGTGGGATCAAATCATTTATTGTTAAGCTTAAAGCAGGAATGCAGCGATAAAGTTTTTGATAGTATTGGATTTAACCTTGGCGGTTTTTATGAGCAAATAAAAAATAACAATGTTGCTTTTAATATTGTATATTCAGTTGATAAAAGTGTTCGAGATAGAAGAACTTTCCCCCAGTTTAAAATTAAAGACA
>CAZRMA010000500.1:0-3243 GCA_964600655.1 uncultured Ignavibacteriaceae bacterium | reverse complement strand
ATTCGTTAATAACTTCACCATTTCTAAAAAGCTTTACATTTGGAATTCCTTTAACGCCGTATGCAGATGCTATTTCCTGGTTTTTATCTGTATCGACTTTCGCCAACTGCCAATTCTCTTTATTTTCTTCGACCAATTTTTCTAATACCGGACTTATCATTCTGCATGGCCCGCACCACTCAGCCCAGAAATCAACCAGCACAGGTTTCTCAAAACTTTTTTCAATTACATCTGTTTGAAAATCTTTTATTTCGTAATTCATTTTAATTTTCTGATTTGTTATTGCAATTTGATGCAAAACTAAATTATAAGTTGCAGAACTTTTGTTCAACTCAAAAATAACAGATGAAAATACTTTTAAATATTTTAATCATGAGGACTATTTTGGAAATTAGCAGGGTTGTATCCGTTATCTTTTAAAATATTATCTATTTCATTCAATGCAGTTTCATCAAGTTTTTTTGTGCGGCTTAAAATCCAGCCGTACTTTCTATTTGGAGTTCCAACAACAGCCCATTTATAATTTTCATCAAGGCCGATAATCCAGTAGTCGCCCCAGAAAGGCCGTATTCCAAGAAAGCTAACAAAGCTGACTTCCAGTTTAGCGTTTGATTTTTTATCGACAACTTTTGCAACTCCTTCAGCATCATCAATTTCTCCGTCTTCGTCTATACATGAGTTAACGACCTTTATGTCTCCATCATCATCAATTGTATATTTGGCGGTAGTTCCTTTAACACATTGAGTTTGAAATTTATTGGGAATGCGGGCAATCTCATACCAAAGTCCTGCATATCTTTTTAAATCAACATGATCGACCGTTTTAACTTCTGATGTTTGTGAATGTAAATTCATTATTATAGCCAAAAAGTAGAATAAAATATATTTAAAATTAATTTTCATAAAGCTCCCAAAATATTGCTGGTTCTATAATAATTTAATCTTCATATTAGTTCCTTACTAATATAAATAATTTTAAAACTATAATATTTTCCATCAGGTGATTTTATAAATAAAACTCAAAAAAAATTCCATTAAAATTGAGACTACTTGTTAACGATAATTAATAAAGCTAACTTTTATTTTATTATTTGGTATAAATAAAATTCAAATTGAATAGGGCGAATAAATGAACATGACAAAAAAGAGAAATAATTCTCCAAATCTGACTCAATATTTAGGCCCACTAATCATTTTATTAGTCCTTATCTTTCTTTTTGTTCAAGGATGTTCCCAAAATAAAAGTGTGGATACAAAACGAATTGTCATCGGTGCTCAAAATGATGTGCAGACAATCAACCCAATGTATGCTTTTAATGTAATGGAAGGAAATTTAATTGATCTTCTTTTTTTAAAGCCGGCTGAAGAAATTTGGAATGATTCATTAGGAAGAATTGATTTTGCTCCAATGCTTGCAAAAAAATGGGAATGGAGTAAAGACTCTTCCTCTATTACTTTATATTTAAGAGATGATGTTCATTGGTCAGATGGTAAGCAGATAACAGTTGATGATATAATTTTTTCATTAGAAGTTTATTCGGATCCCAAAGCTGACACAAGATTTTCAGGGCAATTCAATAACTTCAATACAATTGATGGTGAGAAAATAGATACTTCAAAAACATTTAAAATTATTTCCCCTAATATTCTAACAATCTATTTTAAAAAAGGAGCATTGCCTTCATTCCTTAACATAAATTTAGAAATTCTTCCAAAACATATTTGGTCAAAATATTCTCCAAAAGAATTAGAAACCGCTAAAGAAAATTTTGAGCCTGTTACAAGTGGAGCTTTTAAATTAAAAAAATGGCAAAAAGAATCTTCAATAATTATAGATGCAGATAGTTCTTCATTTCTATTTAACCCGGAAAATGTTCAAGAAATAATATTTAAAATAATTCCTGACTATACTTCAAGAATTACGCAGCTTAAAACCGGCGAGATAGACCTAATGGACAATGTAAAAAGCGGAGATGCCTTGGGTTTGCAATCTAATAATGATTTAATAATAAATTCTTTAAGGGGGCGTGATTATGATTATGTCGGCTGGAATAATAATGTGCCGGGCAAATCGGGAAAACCCAATAAGTTTTTCTCATCGCCAGAAGTTCGTAAAGCACTAACTTATGCCATAAATCGAGAAGAAATTCTTCATTCATTCCTCGAAGGTTATGGTGAAATATGTAAAACTCCTGTTTCTCCAATGTTTAAAAGCTACTTTGACAAAAGCATAAGTGCTTACAAATATGATCCTCAAAAATCAAAAGAAATACTTGCCAGGAATGGCTGGGTTGATAAAAACAATACAGGTGTATTAGAAAAAAATAATGTAAAATTTGAATTCTATTTATATATAAATTCAGGTAATCCCCGCCGAGAATATGCCGCGACGATAATAAAAAATAATTTAAAAGCAGTTGGAATTGATGTGACTATTCAAAAGTTTGAAATGGGCACATTTGTAAATGGATTAATGAATAGGAAATTCAATGCCTGGATTGCCGGGTGGACAATTCCGGTACCGATTGAGCTAAATCCATATTGGAACTCAGATAAGGACAAAGGATATCTTAATTTCTCTTCTTATCATAATAACGAGGTTGACTCTCTCCTTAATGAGCTTAAAGAACGCATCCCGGATTCTGAAAGAATAGATGTCTATAAAAAACTTCAGAATACGTTTCATAATGATGAACCAGTTACGTTTCTTTATTGGTTTGACAATATAATTGCATGCAATAAAAAGCTAGATAAAGTAAAATTTTCTATTCTTGGTTTGGTTAAAAATGCTTGGGAATGGGAAATAGAATAATCTGTTATTATCTATTAGAATCCAAATTTTAATTAGCGGCAGGCAAAGTAAACGAGAACGTAGATCCAGAGTCTTTTTTACTTGTCACATATATTTTTCCTCCTTGTTTTTCCACTAGCTCTTTACAAAGAATTAAACCTAAACCTGTACCGCTTTCTTCAGCTGTTCCTTTTGTTGAATAATTGCTATCTATTCTAAATAATTTTTGAATATTTTCTTCAGATATACCTACACCGTTATCAGCGACTTTAATTTTAATCCAATTATCATCTCTTTCGGAGGAAACTATAATGGTCCCATTTGGTTTTGTAAACTTTATTGCATTGGTTATTAAATTTCTAAGCACAGTTTCAGTCATTTTAATGTCTGAAGTAACAAAATAATCTTCATCTATATTTAGTGTTCCGCCTCCGCTGACATCCATATAGATA
>CAZRMA010000499.1:0-3259 GCA_964600655.1 uncultured Ignavibacteriaceae bacterium | reverse complement strand
AGGCCGGAATTCAATACGTGCGAGTAATGATCCATTGATTGTTGTAGATGGGATTGAAATAGGTAGATATCCTGTCGTTGATATTATTGATCTTGGAGTTGTGCAAAGTACACGAGGCTATGATCCAATGAGCCTTACACATTATACTGCAACATGGGTTCCAAAAGATGAATTTGAAACTTTCAATCCTCCAACCTGGCCACTAAAAGGTGACAACGGAAAATTATGGAATAAAGCCGCACTTAAAGAAAAGCTAATTGACTCGTGGAAACCGGTTACAGAAAAAGGTGTTCCAGTTCATGTTGGTGAATGGGGATGCTACAATAAAACTCCCCACGATGTTTTAATTCCATGGATGAAAGATATTCTTTCTTTGTGGAAAGATGCGGGTTGGGGATTCGCAATGTGGAATTTGAAAGGTGATTTCGGAGTGCTTAACAGCAGAAGGACGGATGTAAAATATGAAGATTACAAAGGCTATAAACTTGACAGACAAATGCTAGAACTGTTACAAGAAAATTAATAATTGGTTTTATTAAAATTGATAGGAGGATGTAATTTGAAAAAACTGTTTTTATTCATTTTAATATTTCAGTCTTATTATCTATTCGCACAAAAATTTGACAGCCTTGCTTTAACTCCACCCATGGGATGGAATAGCTGGAACAAGTTTGCCTGCAATGTTAATGAAGAATTAATAAAAGAAACTGCCGATGCAATGGTTACGTCAGGAATGAAAGATGCTGGTTATAAATATATAATTATTGATGACTGCTGGCACGGCAAAAGAGACAGCCTCGGATTTATTCATCCTGATCCAGAAAGATTTCCTTCAGGTATGAAAGCACTTGCAGATTACATTCATTCTAAAGGATTAAAGTTTGGAATTTATTCTGATGCCGGCTGGCAAACCTGCGGTGGTAGGCCAGGAAGTCGTGGATATGAATATCAAGATGCATTACAGTATGCAAAGTGGGGAGTAGATTATTTGAAATACGATTGGTGCAATACAGAAGGCTTAAAAGCTGAAGGCGCTTATTTAACAATGCGAAATGCGTTATACAAAGCAGGACGGCCAATTGTTTTTAGCCTTTGTGAATGGGGAGATAATAAACCATGGCTATGGGCTAAAGATGTTGGACATCTTTGGAGGACAACCGGTGATATCACAAATTGTTTTGATTGCGTAATTGGACACGGTACTTGGAAGTCCTGGGGTGTAATGTCTATCCTTGATTTGCAGGAAGGATTGAGACAATATGCAGGCCCTGATCATTGGAATGATCCGGATATGATGGAAGTTGGAAACGGAATGTCTTTAAATGAAGACCGTGCACATTTTTCAATGTGGTGTATGCTTGCTGCTCCATTGATTTCTGGAAATGATTTAAGAAACATGTCAAAGGAAACTATAGATATTTTAACAAACAAAGATGTAATAGCAATCGATCAGGATTCATTGGGAATTGAAGCTTTAAAATATTATTCAAAAGAAAAATTAGAGGTGTGGTTTAAGCCATTAAAGAATGGTGATTGGGCAGTATGTTTTCTAAATAGATCCGAAGAAACAAAAACAATTAATTTTTCATGGAGAGATAATGATGTAGATGATCCGCTTTCAAAATGCAAAACGAATTTTAAAGAAGTAAAATATAAAATAAAAGATCTTTGGACTAAAAAAGATTTGGGAACAACAGAGAAAGACTTCGTTCCAAAAGTCGGTTCTCATGATGTAGTTATGATAAGATTAATAAAAGAATAAAATGAGTAAAGTTACCATAGCAATAATATAAATATGAAATAAATAATAATTTATTTTAGTTAAAAATTAACTAAAATATGAAGAATGTGGTTCTTTATTATAAACATAATTCTTTATTAAAATAATAAGAATTCTGAAATAGAAATTCATAAAATCTATGGAAAAACAAGTGTAATTAAATCTTCTTCATGGCATTATAATTGAGTTTTTAAGATTGTGTTAAAAGGACGTGTTTACCAATTCGTATGTAAAATATCTTCTAAAATGAAGCAACTCCATTCTGGTTTAGTGAATCAAATATCTCTTAAGGAGGGAAAATGATTTTTAATTTCTACCGTTATAAAATTTATAGCGTTTTTCTACTATTAATCTATTTGATTATCACACCAAATTCTTTTGCACAAACTGGAACTCTTAAGGGCCATGTTTACGATAAAACAAATAAAGAAGTTTTATTAGGTGCAAATGTTTCTATAAAAGGTACTAGCCTTGGAGCCGCAACGGATATATACGGCAACTATTTCATTCGAAATATTCCAGCTGGAAAACAAACGGTTGTTGTTTCTTATATAGGTTATCAATCTGTTACTATTGAATCAAATATATTAAGCGATAAAATTATTGAACAGGATTTCTATTTAGAGCCCAGTGCGTTGGAAGGACAAACTGTAACAGTCACTGCCCAAGCTGAAGGACAGCTATCAGCAATAAATCAGCAATTAACATCCAATACTATTGAAAATGTTGTTTCCAAAGCCCGTATTCAGGAACTTCCGGATGTAAATGCTGCAGAATCTATTGGCCGGTTACCGGGTGTATCTATTGAAAGATCCGGTGGTGAAGCTAATAAAATAGAAATCCGTGGCCTTAATCCAAAGTACAGTCTTATAACTGTAAATGGTGTTAACGTTCCAGGCACAGGATCTACAGATCGTAGTGTTGACTTATCCTTGGTCTCATCCAATATGCTCGATGGTATTGTCTTGAAAAAAGTAATCACACCTGATATGGATGCTGATGTACTTGGGGGAACAGTAGATCTAAGATTAAAAGAGGCACCCAACAATCTTCAAATAAATATTTCAGCTCAAGGCGGATATAATTCACTTCAGAAGTATTATGGTAATTATAATTTTAATGGAAGTGTAAGCAACCGTTTTTTTGATGATCGACTTGGTGTTATCGTAAACTTAAATACTGACAATTATGATAGAAGTGCAGATAAGTTGCAGGCAAATTGGACTGGTGTTGGAGGCAGTGTTGGTGTTAGTCAGCTTGTCAATCAGGAATTACTTTTACGAGAAGAGAAAGTGAATAGGAAAAGAGCTGGGGCAAGTTTCTTACTTGATTATATTATTCCGAATGGAAAAATCACAGGTAATGGGTTTTATAATCAATTAAACTGGACTGGATTGTACCACATTAATGACATGTGGACACCACTTGCAGCATATAACACAAATCGACATTTTTATCAAATGGAACAAACCGGAGGTT
>CAZRMA010000498.1:0-3261 GCA_964600655.1 uncultured Ignavibacteriaceae bacterium | reverse complement strand
TTTCTTGTCGCAACAGCAAACGACATTCAAACTCTTCCGCCTGAACTTATGAGAAAAGGAAGAATGGATGAAATATTTTTTGTTGATCTTCCTGATACTTCAATTCGAAAAGAAATTCTTACAATTCACCTTAAGAAGAGAGATTTGAATCCTGACAATTTTGATTTAGATAAAATTGCAAATGCCTGTGAAGGATTTTCCGGCTCTGAAATAGAGCAAGTAATAGTGTCAGGATTTTATTCTGTCATTGGGGGCTATAAACAATTGAATACAGAAATACTGTTGAAAGAAATAGAAAAGACCCGCCCGCTTTCCGTTGTTATGGCAGAAAATATTGATGCCATGAGAGAATGGGCAAAAGATAGAACTGTGCCGGCAAATTAGATTTTATTTTGAATTTTAATATTAACAATTATTACAAAACTCATTTTCAGACTAATTTAATTTTACTTTCACGTTCTTTATAATTTAATTTTAATTTCAAGTAAAATCTTTTTATAGATTAGGAGAAATTTATATGAGCAACACTATCTGTCGACAATTACTTAAAGAATTAAATGCTGAAGAAAGAGCAAGCCGTAAATGCCTGGAAAGAATTCCAATGGATTTATCTGATTGGAAACCTCATGAAAAATCAATGGCAATGGGTTATTTAGCTTTGCTTGTTGCAGAAATTCCCAAATGGATTACTCACATAATTGAAAAATCAGAAATTGATTTTGTAACATTTGAACATTTCCAGCCAAAAACTACCGAAGAATTAGTAAATCATTTTAATGAGAATATAAAAGGCGCAAAAAAATCATTACAAAATATTTCTGACGAAAATCTGTCGGAACAATTTTATTTGAAAAGTGAAGGGAAAGTTTTATTTCATTCTTCTAAACTTGATAATCTAGATTCATCAATTAATCATTTGGTTCATCATCGAGGGCAGTTATCTGTTTATATGCGGTTAAATGATATTCCAGTTCCATCTATTTATGGACCTTCTGCAGATGAAAAAGTTTTTTAGCTTTTAATATTAATCATAATGAATTTGAGTTCATGAAGTACATTGCATTATTACGCGGTATAAACGTCGGCGGTAATAAAGTTATCAAGATGAAAGACCTTGTAGAAATGTTTGTTTCTTTCGGGTTTAAAAACGTTAAAACATTTATACAAAGCGGTAATGTTATTTTTGATTCGCCTAAAATAAATACCGAATTAGTTAAAAGCAAAATAGAGAATGGACTGAATAAATCTCTCGGCTATTCAGTGGATGTAATTTTAAGAACCAGGGAAGAACTTTCAAACATTGTTACAAATAATCCTTTCAAAAAAGATGTTGATCAGCCAAACACAAAATTATATGTAACATTTCTTTCGAAACTCCCGGAAAATAAAATTAAAAAAATTGTTTCTTCTTATGATAACGAGCTTGAAACATTTAAAATCAACAACTTACAAGTCTATATTTTTATTAGAAAAAACGATATTCAAAAAACAGTTTTTTCAACCAATTTTTTAGAGAAAAAACTTGGTCTGTTGGGAACCACCCGCAACTGGAATTCAATTAACAAAATTCTGAAACTAGCAAACGAATAGAATTCTATTAGCTACTAATTTTATTGTATTTAACGATATTTTATATTGAATATTTAATTTTATTCTCTTAAGTTGACAACAGTTAAAATAGGGAAATGGCCTCCGACTAATCTTCTATAGGTGCTAAGCGAACCCGGTTGAATAGGAACAATATAATTAGTAACAAATTCAATAATCGTTTAGATATTTTATTTTATAGTTAATATTGAATTAACAAAACATTTTTTAGTCCAATTATTTTATTTTGATTTTACCCTTCAGCTCAAAGTCTTTTATGTAAAACTAAAAGAGGGAATTAGAATTGGAATTAATTACTTACTCAATTAAAAACGAACTGAAAAATTCACAATTGTATTATCAAGAAGTTCGTACTTTCACTGAAATTGTTATTGCAAAATCAGTCGATTCATTAATGCCGATTGCAAATGAATATATGGAGTATATACAGTTATATAAGCTTGAACCATTAAGGGAAATGGAAGAATACATTTTAGAGCTTCTAAGTTTCGGAGTGCTTTGGAAAGTTTATGCAGCAAAAGCTTTGCAGGTAAAACGTGCCCCTTTTGTTACTATGTCGCAAATGGGTGAATGGAGAAAGAAACATCAATGGACTAAACCAGCTATTGATTTTGTTCGCGGTATATTTCTGACAATGTTTTTACTCCCGCGAAAAGTTGAAGTGCAGCGAACAAATATTCCTACCTTGGAACAAGTTGATCATGTTTGTAAATGGTTTGAAGCAACAGGGGAATTCAGGGAACAAGCTCTTCGGTTTATTCGCTGGCGGGCTTTCTGGGGGACAAAGAAGCCGGAAGAGTTAACTAAAATATTTTCTAAAATTAGAGCTTTTACCAAATGGTTCGAGGAAAGTTCTGAAATAGTATTAGGTAAGTACACCGGCAATGTTGATAATTTTATTCAGCATTCTCAACAGCATTACCAATGGCGTGAAGATCAAATTTCTTGTATGCGTAATCGATTAGAATATCATTTAAACATGGTGGGCGCAGAACTTATGAATCAAGCTTTCAAAACGGAATTTGATGCTTCACAAATAAAAGCAGTATTGGTGCCGGGTTGCATGCGTGAAAATCCAAACGATGAATGTAAAGCAGTTAGAGTTAAAGAAGGATTAATTTGTCAGGGTTGTGTATCTTCATGTCATGTAAACCAATTACGAGAGATGGGAAAGAAAAATAATTTTGATGTGTACATAATTCCGCACGCTTCGGATCTTTCACTTTGGTCGCCTAAAAAAGATCAGCCAAAAAGAGGTGTAGTAGCTTCGGCTTGCGTTACTACTCTTGTTGAAGGCGGATGGGAATTAAAGCGTTATGATGTTCCAGCGCAATGTGTACTTCTCGATTTTTGTGGATGCAAAAAACACTGGCACAAAAAAGGTTTTCCAACCGAATTAAATATTCGTGAATTAAAACGAATTCTATCAACGAACCGGTGAATGAGACTTAGGTAATTTGAATCATAGTGATTATCTAAAAAACAAGGTTAAAAAATCTAGAATCTTAGAGTAAATATTGTTTCTTTATCGGGAATAGAGGTAACCGAAATGCTTCCCTTATGAATCCTCAATATCTGTCTTGATAAGCTCAATCCAATTCCAGATCCTTCTTTCTTAGTTGTGAAAAAAGGAATAAATATTTCATTACAATT
>CAZRMA010000497.1:0-3261 GCA_964600655.1 uncultured Ignavibacteriaceae bacterium | reverse complement strand
ATAGCCTGATCAATTGCATTCCGGCCGGGGAAAGCAGGCAAAAGAGAAGGATGGATGCCGACAACTTTGCCATTGTAAGCATCAAGCAGCGTTTTGGTTAATATATACTTCCAGCCAGCTAAAAATACAAATTCAATTTTATGGTTTTGCAGAATGCTCAGTATCTGATTCTCAAATTCATTGTTTGTCTTAAAAGCTTCTCTTATTACTATATCAGTGCTAATACCATTTTCTTTTGCAATATTGAGACTAAATGAACCGGGGTCACTGCTTAGAAGTAATTCAAGTTGAGGAATAATAATTCCGGATTTGTAATTTCGGATTATTTCAATTGCTCCCCTGCCATATCCGGATACAAAAACTGCAAATCTATTTTTCAACATTTCATGCTATAGCTACTGGGAATATTTACAATTCTATCTTCCAGCCATTCGGCATTTTCCAAATTACCGGCCTGGAAATTCTTATACATTTTCAACTTATTCATTAATCTCCATACCGGCCTGGTCACAACACCGTTCGAATTTGTGAACCCCAGAAATGCATCACGTTCGTTTCTATCATTTAACTGAATAGTATTTAACCAATAATTAGCTTTAGATTTTGCAGGTTCAGTAAAAAATTTTATATCACGATTAATAAAAAAATCCTTATAAGAAGACGCGGTTTCCCTTTTATTTTCAATTATTTTTTCTATGTATTCCATCTGGGCGACGCCCAGTGCAGCATTTACATTGGTAAGCCGATAATTAAATGCTACGATATCGTGCACATAATCCCATTTGTGCGGAAGTTTTCCGGTTGTGGTTATATGCTTGGCTTTTTCGGCAAATTCTTCATTGTCAGTAAGAATCATACCTCCGCCTCCGGTGGAAATTGTTTTATTACCGTTATAGCTTAATATACCGGCAAGCCCAAAGGTGCCGGTATGTTTTCCTTTACCCAGTGAAATATTCGTTTTGTTAAAACTATTTTTATTTTTTATAATTATTTCACGGGGTGAATAATAAGACCCGAGAGATTCAGCAGAGTCTTCTATAACAGAGATGTTATATTTTGCACCGATCTCAACTATCTCATCAATTTTGCAGGGGAATCCGAATGTGTGCATCGGTACGATTGCAGAGATTGATTGACTGGTTAATTTATTGACTGTATTGTTTTTTGCATTATCATACTTTGTGTTTTTTGCAAGCCAGTCATTCAGCTTTTCAGGTGACATCCCCATTGTATCCAAATCAACATCGATAAAAACAGGTTTAGCTCCACAGTGTGAAATCGCATTGGCAGTAGCAACAAAAGTAAGCGGTTGTGTTATAACTTCATCCCCGTAATTAACACCGGCAATCTGCAAGGCAACCTGCAATGCTGCTGTTCCATTGACTACAGCAACAGCGAATTTTGCCCCGGTGAATTTCGCGGTCATTTCTTCAAATTTTGTTACATACCTGCCAACATAGGAAACATAGGTGCTGTCAATACAATCATTAAGATATTTTTTTTCGTTTCCTAAAAATACAGGTGCATGTAAGGGAACGGGCTTTTGATTCGGATACAGATTCTTGATAAATTCTACAACATCTTCATACATTGTAAATATCTGGTTTATAAAGATTTAAATTATCCCTAATCCATTCAATCGTTTCGGTCAATCCACTTTTCAAATCATATTGCGGCTTCCAGTCAGAGTATTTCTTTATTTTTGTGTTATTGCACTTTAATCTTTCAACTTCACTATTCTCAGGCCGTGCTCTCTGCGTATCAATCTTTATTTCTATTCTTTCTCCAATTATTTGTACAATTAAATCAACAAGCTTCCCGATGCTTATTTCCTCATTCATGCCTATGTTGGTTATTTCGCCGAATAATTTTTCAGATTTAAATATTTCGATGAAGCCATTACAGGTATCCTTCACGAATGTTAAGTCCCTTGTTGGTTCCAGGTTTCCCAGTGAAATTTCCTTATTTCCGTTTAATATCTGCGATATAATGGTTGGTATTATTGCCCTGGCTGACTGGCGTGGACCATATGTATTAAAAGGTCTAACAATTTTAACAGGAAGCTCAAATGATCGATAATAACTTACTGCCAGTTGATCAGCTCCGATTTTACTGGCTGAATATGGCGACTGGCCGACCATAGGATGAGTTTCATCTATTGGCACATATTGCGCTGTCCCATAAGTTTCGCTGGTTGAAGTAACGAGTACATTTTCAATTCCTCTCTGTTTTGAGGCTTCCAGTATATTATAAGTCCCCTCCACATTTGTTTTTATATATGCGAGAGGGGATACATACGAATAAGGGATACCGATTAAGGCGGCCAGATGGAACACGGTTTGACATCCATCAAGTGCATTATATACAGAATCATAGTCTCGAATATCACCCGTAATAATTTCTATTTCATCTTTTACATCTGAGTGTTCCAGCCATCCCCAGTTATTTTTAGAATTATATCTTATAAATGCTTTTACTTTATAACCATTTTTGACACACACTTCCGTTAAATGCGATCCGATAAAGCCTGCCGCACCTGTAATTAATACCTTCCCCATTTACTTACTATTCACAAAATGTTTTTTATAACTTTCCTGTGCTGTATGAAAATCATCCATTTGTCCTATATCCAACCAATATTCATGAATAAGAAACTTTGATATTGGAATATTTAGATTCAGCATTTTATTCATTAATGTATCCATTCCGTAATATTCATTGTCTGGAATCAACTCAAATATTTCCGGATTAAAAATGTAAATGCCTGCTAAAATATGTGTTTTAATTTTAGGTTTTTCTTCTATTCCTGTTACGTAATTTCCTTCAAATGTAATATTGCCGAATTGAAAAGGAGTGATCATCTCCTTAATTGCTACCGTTAACATACTTTTATTGGAAAATGCGAATTCAAAAATTTGTTTAAAATTAAGCAGCGTTAAGATATCTCCATTCATTACCAGAAATGGTTCAGTTAGTTCTCTCTTCAATAATGTAAGCGGTCCCACAGTTCCTAAAGGCTTTTCTTCTTTACTAATTTTTAACTTAATCCCATACCTTTCACCATTGCCAATGAAGTTTTCGATGTAATCCGATTTGTAGTTTGTCGCGAGATAAATCTCGTCAAAGCCATTTTCGCGTAAAGCTTCGAGTTGAACTTCTAATACTGCTTTTTCGCCAATCGGCAATAATGGTTTAGGGATTATTTGAGTAAAAGGTTTTAACCTGCTTCCTAAACCGCCGGCTAATATTACTGCTTTCATA
>CAZRMA010000496.1:1755-3276 GCA_964600655.1 uncultured Ignavibacteriaceae bacterium | reverse complement strand
AACACTTCTTCATCACAATATAGATTCATTTGCTCTACGCCTTCAACTTTGCCTAATTCATCAATAAATTCATGATTAAGTTTCTTATTTCGCAGGCTAACATGATAAGAAATTTCCGAACCATTATTCAATATTGATTTTATATTCAGCAAATTTATTTGTCTGCAATATTTTTTCAAAACAGGTAGGTAACTTTCGTTTCCTTTAATATCATGTCCGGAATAAGTGAATTGCAATAGAAATTTTTCCCCTGACATGGAAAGAGCATCGGTTTTTGAAAGTATAAAAATTATTGAACCGATAAACAACGTTCCGACTATAGCAATGACATGAAGTCCAACACCCGCAGCCATTCCAATAGTGAGTGAGAAAAAAATATATACTATATCCATTGTTTCTTTTACCGCTGTTCGAAAACGAATGATAGACATTGCACCAACCAATCCAAATGCTCTAGCCAGGTTATTTCCGATCACCATAATTACAATGGAAGTGATCATTCCCAGGACAACCAGGGAGTTAATAAATGAAATTGAATAACCCGGGCCGCGATAAGTTACACGGTAAAAAGCTGATATAATTAATGAACATAAAAATGCAACTAATAGATTTGTTAAAACATCGCCAATGGTAAGTGAGTAATTTATAAAGTTTTCAAAATCTGAAATCATTTTTTACAAAGTTCCCTTGATTAAATATTATATATATACTGGTTTAGAGAACGATTCTCTTATGTTGTCATTTAATGGATGCGATCTCGCGTAAGCATCGAGACAAATAATATACTTTGAAACCGGCTGCCGTATTATTCTATATTTTGAAATAGCATTCTGCAGCCACATTGGAAAGCCGCCATAAAACTTTATCTCTAAAATAACATTATTTAACATTGCCAGCCTTAATTCACTTTCATCGAATAGATCAGAGATTTTTGGAAAAGCGAGATACCTGAGATTTTTATCAAACGTAATTCTAATATTGTCATTAAATTTACAGACATATGCTTCTCTTTCATAAACTACCAAAGTTGTTGGACGCAGAGATTTATTTATATAGTTATAAAAAAATCTCATCCCATCTTCATAATATTTATCTGCTAAATTGCTGAACAAAACATGGTCCTCAATATTTCCTTTTTCTAAAAGCGAGTCTAAATTTTCAAAATAAATTGGTGAACGATTTTTAGAAATGAAATTTTGATTTTTTCTTTTTATTTCCAGAAAGACAACATTTTTTCCGTTTAAGGTGTTATAGCCTCTAATTCTAACTTTTTTTCTAATTTTTATTCCATCAATTTTTTCATGATAGTAATCAAGTTTTCTATTATCAAAATATATGCTTCTAACAGTGTATTCTTTTTCTTTACGTTCAATTGCATATTTATCACATGTTAAGAAGGGCAAAATATCAGACCGAAATTTTCTAAGGTGCTCAATTGGTATAAGATATTTATATTCTAAACGCATTTACTTAAAATAAATTATGATTCATCATTCTTTTAAAATGTTCGAAAATAGAAAT
>CAZRMA010000496.1:0-1655 GCA_964600655.1 uncultured Ignavibacteriaceae bacterium | reverse complement strand
GACTAGTTTGTTATCCATCAACCGGCTTTTCCATACTCCAATTTCATTCTCATAAGCATTAATCTGTTGCTTAACTAAATCAATTTGTTGATTCTTTGTTCCGGTTTGAGCTGATTTTAATTGTGATTCTGCTATTGATATTTCAATGTCATTTAAAGCGGCGGTACCTTCTGCAATTTCATATTCTTGTTGAGATATTAGGTTGGAATTATATAAAGCTTTTTTTCTTGCGAGAATTTTTCTTTGCTCCTCTGCTTTTCGTTTTTGATAAGAAAGATTATCCTGTGCTTCGTTTACAATTGACTCCTTTTCACCTGCAAGATTTAAATCTAGATTCGATTTTGCAATTTTTAATTGTCCTTCTAATAAAATGATTTGCCTTTGAATTTCGTTCGAATAAATATACCCAAGAGTATCATACCGATTAACCCCAGATCCGAAATTTAAATTCTGAATTGTGGAAAATGAAACATCATCGCCGCGCTCAAACTCACGAATAGAATAATTTTTTACTATTCCAGTTTTTCTATCGTTTAGTTGCGTTATTAACTGTCCGTTATTTCCTTTATAAACCACCCATTCGTAAGAGGTTAATAATTTTCCCGGAAAGCTTATATTATACGGGAGTTTGATAAATAGCGAAAGGATTATAAGTAAAGCTATCACCCCTATTGTAAAAAGAACCTTTGTAATTGTACTCGAAAACATCCATACCTAAAATAAATATTAAAAGAACCGTTAAAAAATAACAAATTTTAAGTACAAAAATTTATTTTTTTGATCAGAATATATCTAATACTTAAGCTTTCATATTGAACAATATAATATTCCAAAGTTTAATTTAATAATTAATAATAGCCCCTCCTTTAATAATTGTTACTTTGGTTAACAATTTCCATTACTCAACTTGAATAACAGGTTTATATGGACTTTGATTCAAATCATTAATTAATAAATGTATATAGTTAAATAAGTCATATACTCTCACTTATTGAAAAATTTTTATTGAAATCAACCTTGCATTAACCTAAATTAGTGCCTCAATGAAAAAAATTTATTTTACTAAAATGAGTGGTGCAGGTAACGATTTCGTTGTAATCGATAGAAACCATAATATCGAGTTTGAGCTTAATCCCTCAGAAATTAAAAACTTATGCCATCGTAGAGATGGTATTGGGGCCGATGGAGTAATTATCATTTACGATTCGGACAAATATGATTTTGTAATGGAATATTATAATGCAGATGGTTCAACAGGCAGTCTTTGCGGAAATGGAGCCCGTTGTGCTATTAAATTTGCTAATGATACAGACAGATTAAATACCGGGAAGGCAAAGTTTATTTCCAATGGTGAATATTACCTCGGTGAAGTAATATCAGAAGAACTTGTTAAATTTTGTTTGAATCCTCCCAAGGAATTTAAATCTAATTTTAAAATTAAAGCAAGCGGACAATTAATTAATTCTTCTTTTATTAACACAGGGTCGCCGCATGTGGTAATTAAAATCGATGATGTTTTACAAGAAACAAAAAGTATTTCATCAAGCTATAGTGATATAAATGAATTTCCAGTTTATAATTTAGGAAGAGAAATAAGGTATCATAAAGATTTCTCACCTTCAGGCACAAATGTGAACTTCATTAAAATTGCGGAT
>CAZRMA010000495.1:0-3279 GCA_964600655.1 uncultured Ignavibacteriaceae bacterium | reverse complement strand
TAAAAAGTCTGCTGTATATTTAGCTTCACCGCTGACAGTTGCTGCGTCGGCTTTAAATGGAACAATTACAGATCCACGTGATCTAATGTAAGAAAGTCCCTTGCCCTTTTCACAAGGAAGGGCGAGGAGATTTTATTTATTCAAATAACAAAATAGATTTTAAGATAAAGGAAATAAAATCTCAATGGAAAAAATAATTAAAGGTAAAGCATTTGTCCTTGGAGACAATATTGACACAGACCAAATAATTCCGGCTGAGCATTTGGTATACAGCTTAAGCGATCCTGAAGAATCAAAAAAATACGGCCATTTTGCTTTATCCGGAGTACCTTTGCCGCAAGCTGGTTTGCCGAGTGGAAATATTCCTTTTATAAGTGGTGAAAAAAATGAATCTGAATTTAGCATTATAATCGGTGGTTCAAATTTCGGCTGTGGTTCATCAAGAGAGCATGCCCCATTCGCATTAATGGTTGCCGGTGCAAAGGCAGTTGTTGCAGAATCATTCGCAAGAATTTATTATAGAAATTCTGTTGATGGTGGTTTTCTAATTCCTTATGAATCTCCAGTGAAAATAAATGATAAAATTAAAACCGGCGATGAATTGGAAATAAATTTAAAAGAGAATAAGCTTAAAAATTTAGATACAGGCGAAACTTACACACTTCAAGATTTAGGTGAAGTTTTACCGATAATTGAAGCCGGAGATATATTCGAATATGCCAGGCAGACTGGTATGATAGCCGAATAAAAAAAATTTTAAATTATAAATTAATTCAAACTTGGAATTGAGCTATGAAAAAAATAATTGAACTTTTTGACACGACTCTACGTGATGGAACACAAGGAGAAGGAATAAATCTTTCCGTTCAAGATAAACTTTTAATTGCCGAAAAACTTGATGAATTTGGAATTGATGTTATTGAGGGAGGTTGGCCGGGAAGCAATCCTCGAGATGAAGAATTTTTTCAAAAAGCGAAGAGCTTAAATTTAAAAAGTTCACAAATTTGTGCTTTCGGATCGACAGCACGTTCTGTAAGTAATATTGAAGGAGATGCTAATCTACTTGCGCTGCTGCATGCCGAAACTCCAACTGTTTCTTTATTCGGCAAAACCTGGCGGCTGCATTCTTCAAAAGGCTTGGGATTAGCTGATGAAGAAAACGAAGAATTAATATTGAAGTCGGTTAAATTTATGGCTGATAATGGAAAGCGAGTAATTTATGATTGCGAGCATTTTTTCGATGGTTATAAAGACAACAAAGAGTTTGCTTTAAAAATGATGAAAGCTGCCGAGCAAGGTGGTGCCGATGTTCTGGTTCTCTGCGATACCAATGGCGGGACCATGCCGCATGAAGTATATGATATTATAACCGAAATTAAGTCACAATTCTCAAGACCAATTGGAATTCATACTCATAATGATTCTGAACTTGCAGTAGCCAACTCATTAGCCGCAATCCAAGCTGGCGCAGTGCATGTGCAGGGAACAATGAATGGCGTAGGCGAGCGATGCGGTAATGCAAATTTGTGCAGTATCATTCCTAATGTAAAATTAAAATTAGGAAGAGAAACCAAACAGGAAATAAATCTTGATCATCTAACTTCAATTTCCAATTTTGTTTATGAATTAATGAATCTCGTTCCAAATTCCAGGGCAGCTTTTGTTGGGAAATCTGCTTTTGCACATAAAGGCGGAATACATGTCAGTGCTGTATTAAAGGACAGCAAAATGTACGAGCATATCGAACCGAAACAAGTTGGCAACAAGCAAAGAGTTTTAGTTTCTGATTTGAGCGGACAAAGCAATATTAGATATAAGGCGAAAGAGTTTGGGATTGATTTATCTGACAAAAAAGAATTGAGTAAAAATTTAGTCAGCTATATAAAAAGCTTAGAGCACGGTGGTTATCAATTCGATGGTGCCGAAGCATCATTTGAACTATTATTAAATTCAGAGATAAATCAGTTTTCTCCTTTTTTCAATGTGATTGATTCTAAAGTGAATGTTAATTTTGATGATAACGGACATTCAACGTCTGAAGCAGTTTTGAAAGTTGAAGTTGATGGTGAAGTTGAGCATACTGCTTCAAATGGTGACGGTCCCGTGAATGCTTTAGACAATGCTCTGCGAAAAGCTTTGTTGAGATTTTATCCTGAAATTTCATTATTAAAGTTAGTCGATTATAAGGTTCGAGTGTTGGATGAGAAAGAAGGTACTGGGGCAAAAGTACGTGTGATGATTCAAACTAGTAATGGTACTGATAGCTGGTCGACTGTAGGAGTATCTGGAAACATCATTGAAGCTAGCTTTCAAGCTTTAAGCGATAGTATTAATTACGAGCTATTTAAATATCACAATAAGAAAAAGAAACTTACGGCTTAAATGAAAATTGGTTTAGTTCAGTATAATCCTGTTTGGGAAAATAAAGAAGAGAACAAAAGAAAAATTTTAAATCTTGTCAGCAGCAATTTAGTTGATGTTTCATTAATGGTTTTTCCGGAAATGACTCTTACCGGTTTTACAATGAAGTCATCAGAATTTGCTGAAGATTTGGATGGCGATAGTTTTGATTTTTTTTCCGAGCTATCAAAAAATAAAAACGTTCATTGTTTTGCTGGAATCGTTGAAAAGGAAAAGGAAAATTACTTTAATACATTAATTCATATTAATAACGAAGGTGAGTTAGTCAGTAAGTATAATAAAATTCATCCTTTTTCTTATGGCAATGAAGATAAAAATTATTCCAAAGGAAAAAATATACAGATAACTCAAATAGGAGATTTTAAAATTGGCTTATCCATATGTTATGATTTAAGGTTTCCTGAACTTTATAGACTTTATGCAAAAGAAAGAGCGGACGCACTTGTTACGATCGCAAATTGGCCGGATACTCGAATAGAACATTGGCGACAACTTTTGAAAGCCCGTGCAATTGAAAACCAATGTTACATGATCGGAGTAAATCGAGTGGGCAAAGATCCAAAATTAAATTATATTGGATACAGCGGCGTTTACGATCCGATGGGAAAAGAATTAGTATCAGTTAAAGATGATGAAAAGGTTATTGTTGAAAATATTGATAAGAATAAAGTTTGTGAAACGAGGGACAATCTTCCTTTTTTGAATGATATTTCACTCATTTAATATCTTATTTTACGGATAAATATTATTCATAATAATGAATAAAATTAGGAAAATCCGAATACTTTACTTGATTATTTTATTAAAAATTGTATATTTCTGAATAATTTTTATTTCTAAAGTAGATAAACTTTAATA
>CAZRMA010000494.1:0-3283 GCA_964600655.1 uncultured Ignavibacteriaceae bacterium | reverse complement strand
CTTGTTTGAAATCTGATTCTTTTATGGGTATTATAAAATCTGTGTAACACCTTAGTAAATAATTATTTACGGTGGGTTTGATCTCTCTCAAACCCACTTTTCATTTCCACTTAGTAGATTGATTTCCCCTCCTTTCTTTACTATATTTGTGGGTTTATTTTAAACAATTTAGGAACGCTGGTATCGGATGAGATTCCGCAATTATTTATGTCTTGCAATCGCTTTTATAATCCTTTCAAGTTTTTCAAAAAATTATGGTCAAATAGTTTTTAAAGAGCTTCCTAATTACAAAATTAGATCGAACGATAGTCTTTTCTTCGACATAACCCAATCAAGAAAAATTATTCCTTTAGATGGTGAGTGGCAGATATATTCATCAAAAGATAAAGAAATCAAAAAAGTTATTGTAAATGTCCCTTCTGAATTTGAAGGAGACGGAGTATTGATTTTTGAAAAGAACTTTTCGCTGTCAAAAGATGAAATCAACAATTTTAAAATGAAATTGTTTTTCCTGGGATTAAATTACACGGCAGACATTTCAATAAACAATCAAATTATATATAGGCATTCAGGTGGTGAGTTCCCGTTCAGCCTTGATTTGCCAAGGGATATTTTAAAAGAAGGTTCAAATAATCTACTTTCGGTAAAGCTCTATTATGAATTGGATTCTGAGAATACAATTCCGGTGAAACAAAGATTTTTATTTCCCAGGAATTTCGGGGGAATATTTAGAGATGTTTACATTCATTTAATTCCGAATATTTCTATTGCCGATGCAAACGTAACTTATGATATAGACTCACGCAGGGACAGGATTACCTTTAAACTAAATTCTAAAATCGAAAATAAGGAATTTAGAAAGTTTCCGGATTCTCTTGTCAGCAAAGAACCATACAAAATAAAAATAACAATGTATGCGCCGGATGGTTCATCTTTTCATATAACCCCAGAAGAAAAATTTAAATTAAATAGAAACAAGGATAAAGAATCTTCCTTGAGCTTAGAATCAAATTCTCCAACTTATTGGAGCCCTCAAAAACCTGAAGCTTACACAGCCAAATATGAACTTTGGCAAGGCGAGCAATTACTTGATGTTACAAATAAAAAAGTCCCGGTCTATTCTTTAAACGTTGATAAAAACACACTTACGCTTAATAAAAATCCTTTAAAGCTTAACGGCGTTACTTATGTCCCTTCGTTTTATGACTACGGTAATCTTGTTTCTTATAATCAAATGGAACGTGATATAAAAATTATTAAGGGAACAGGGTTTAATGTCGTACGCTTTGCTGATTTTGTTCCTCATCCATACTATTTGGAATTATGTGAGCGTTACGGTTTACTGGCATTTATTGAAGTTCCGCTTAACTCAATACCCATGCGGCTAACACAAAATCAAAATTTTATCGCAAGAAGTAAAAACTATCTTAAAAATTTTATTAAAGGATTTAAGCAGTATTCTTCTGTAGCTGCAATAGGATTAGGTGGTTCGTATCTTCCAGATGTTAGCGCACATATTTCTTTTATTCAATCTTTAGTTAACATCGCCAAAGAAAATTTTAATGGTTTAACTTATGCATCATTTCAAAGAGCAAACTTAAAAGAAATTCCCGGACTGGATTTTTACGGAATTGAATTACTAAATAATCTTCCTACTCCGATTGAAACCGAAGAGATTAAAAAAGACCAGCAAGAATTAGGTAGTGGTAGAATTTTTATAAGCAGCGCTACATATATTGCCAGCGCCGGCAATTCTGATGGTTATGTTAATGATCATTCTTATGAAGCACAGGCCAAGTTTTTTCAGGATGTAATTGATTATTCGAATAAAAATAATTTGGGAGGTTATTTCATTAATTCGATGTTCGATTTCCGCGGTGATTTTACTTCAATAATTGGTGGATACAATAATGAAAACCTATATAAGGTTGGAATTATTGGCGAAGACAGAGAAACCAACAGGCTTAGTTATAAAGTAATTTCGTCTATGCTGCACAATTCTGAAAATGTTACCATTCCAATCGGCAGCAAAAAAGATGATGCCCCAATGATTTTCATTGTATTTGGAATAGTGCTGGCAATATTGATAGGGATCCTTGTTAATTCCGGAAGAAAATTTAGAGAAGATGCATCGCGAGCACTACTGCGGCCATATAATTTTTATGCCGATGTCCGTGATCAGAGAATTATTTCCGGTTATCATTCAACAATACTTTTAATAGTAGTTTCATTGGTAAGCGGACTGCTTTTGAGCAATTTATTCTATTACTTTAAAGACCATGTCGCGTTTGAAAGAGTGCTTCTTTCGTTTGGAAGTGAAAATTTGATGAAGACTGTCAGTTATTTATCCTGGAACCCTTTTTCTTCTATTTTATGGCTTTCGGCTGCCACTGCAGTAGTGTTAATAGGTTTTATACTAATAGTGCAATTCACTTCATTCTTTGTACGCAATAAAGTTTATTTATCAAGTTCGTTTTTTACAGTAGTTTGGTCCTTTCTGCCATTAGTGCTTTTAATCCCGGTGGGAATTATTCTTTATAGAATTTTAAATGCACAGGTTGGAAACTTATACATATTTATCATTCTAATATTGTTCGACATCTGGATCTTTTACCGCTTGATGAAGGGCATCTACGTAATTTTTGATGTTAACCCTGGAAGCGTTTATCTTTACAGCATTCTTTTCATACTGGTCATTGTTTCCGGTATCTTCATTTACTACGAATTGAATAACTCTGTATTTGAATATCTTCAATTAACTTTCAATCAATATAATTTGTTCGGATAGACTAAGAATTGTATTTATCAAAACTCGAAATACTTGGCTTTAAATCATTTGCACAAAAGACAAACATTGCATTTAATGAAGGCGTAACTTCTATTGTAGGACCCAACGGATGCGGCAAAACGAATATCGTGGATGCGATACGCTGGTGCCTAGGCGAACAAAAAAGCGGTGCGTTGCGAAGTGATAAAATGGAAAATGTTATCTTCAACGGAACTTCCAACAAAAAACCGATGGGGATGGCTGAGGTTTCGCTTACAATTCAAAACACAAAAGGGATTCTCCCTACCGAATATTCTGAAGTAGTTATCACAAGAAGAATATTCAGATCTGGTGAAAGCGAATACCTCCTAAATAAAAACCTTTGCCGTTTAAAAGATATTACAAATCTATTCATGGATACTGGCATTGGAGCAAATGCTTATTCTGTTATCGAATTGAAAATGGTTGAAACTATCCTCAGTAGCAAAGCCGAAGAAAGAAGGGTGATGTTTGAAG
>CAZRMA010000493.1:0-3286 GCA_964600655.1 uncultured Ignavibacteriaceae bacterium | reverse complement strand
TACTTATTTTTAATCTCGCAAATGCTCTTGTGCAAAGGCTGGTGCCTGATTATCTGCGCGGCAGAATAATGGGAGTTTACAGTTTTACTTTTTTCGGATTTTTACCCATTGGGGCTTTGCTGATGGGAGCGCTTGCTGAAAAATTTACAGAACCTACTGCCGTGCTTATAGGAGCAATCGTAACATTGTCTTTTTCAATTATAGTATGGTTTAGGGTACCGGGTTTGAGAAAACAAAAGTAACAAGTTTAAAGATTACCAATTTTATCGAATCATTCCTTGAAGAAAAAATAATTATTTACAAAGGGGCTAATTTTTGCTAAATTATTCTGTTAGTAGTATCTCATAACTAAATTCGGGGATCATGTCTGAAACCAGAATTCAGCAGAAAGCCGGAAATTTAAAGCCAATTATGCTGAAATACAGACAGAACGTAGTTATGCATAGTATATTTTAAAAGTTTTGTTTTGGGATAGTATTATAGTCATTTGGAACGTATATATGCAGCTGCAGCACATATACGTCCTTTTAGTTAATATATCGTGAAGTATAAGTAATAGTTATGTATGCAAGTAAATTTTAGGTGTAAATTATGGCATTTATTAAAAAAATTAAATTGCAGAATTACAAAAGATTTAAAACGCTTGAGTTAGAGCTCGATCAAAAATTAAATGTTTTTATTGGGGACAATGAATCTGGAAAGAGTACAATTCTTGAGGCTATCAATGTCGTTATCAGCGGTAAAAAGAAAAAAATTGATACTTTGTACTTAGAGGGTTTATTTAATTATGAAGTAGTCAATAAATTTTTAGAATCGGATCGTCAGTATAATAATCTTCCTGTACTATTTATAGAATTATATTTAGAAGAACAAAACAATCCTGATTTATTTGGTCGAAACAATTCTGAAACGAGGGATTTCGAAGGTTTACGATTTGAGTGCATTCCAAACAAAGAGCTCAGTAAAGAAATTAATGCCATTCTCTCACCAAATGAAAATATATTCCCTTTTGAATACTATTCAATAAATTATTTTACGTTTGCTGGTGAAGCCTATTCTGGTTATCGTCCATTTGTAAAACATATTTCTATAGACCACTCACAAATAGGAACCGAGTACTCACTTCGTGAATATATTCGTGGTATGTATAATAGTAAAATCGCTGAAAATGAAAAGCCAAAACATTTCAATGACTATAGAAAAGCAAAAAAGGGCTTTACTGAATCTAGTTTAACAAATATCAACTCTAGGTTAACTGATTATAAATTTGCAATTAGAAATAATTCTAAATCAAATTTGGAAACTGATTTAACCTTGTTTGATGAAGATATTGATATTGAAAATAAAGGAAAAGGAAGACAGTGTTTTGTAAAAACTGATTTTGCACTTAGCAAAAGTGAAGAAAATCTTGATCTCATTTTAGTTGAAGAACCCGAAAATCATCTTAGCCATATAAATGTTAATAAGTTGATCAAAAAGATTTCGAGTGCCCGTAACACGCAACTACTAATTTCTACTCACAGCAATATGATAACTTCTAGGCTGGATTTAAGAAAAGCGATCTTGCTGAATAGTAATAGCCAAAATTACACTCTTTTTAATTCATTAGAGGAAAGTACTGCAAAATTTTTTATTAAAGCACCTAACAATAATATTCTTGATTTTGTTTTATCAAAAAAAGTTATCCTGGTTGAAGGTGATGCAGAATATATTTTACTAGAGCAGTTTTTCAGAAATACATTCAGCGAAGAACTAGCATCAAATGACATATATATTATTTCTGTGGGTGGCACTAGTTTTAAGAGATATCTAGAAATTTCAAAAATTTTGGAACTAAAAACAGCAGTAATTAGAGATAATGATGGGGATTACCAATCAAATTGCACTGATAACTACATAGATTTTGTATCTGATAATGTAAAGGTATTTTCATCACCGAATAATGATCATAGAACTTTCGAGATTTGCTTATATAATGATAATGCAGAAATATGCAATGAGATATTTGAGGCTGATAGGCGAACTTTATCTGTTTTGGAATATATGTTAAAAAACAAAGCCGAAACTGCATTTGAGCTTCTAGATAAAAAGGGAAAAGAATTAAATGTGCCATCATATATTAGAGATGCTCTCGTATGGATAAAAGAGTAATTTTTGCAGTAGCTGGTTCTGGAAAAACGTCTAATATTATAGAAGAGTTAGAAGAATCCAAAAGAGCTTTAATAATTACTTATACTGTAAACAATTACAATAACTTGAATTCAAAAATTATTAGCAAATTTGGATATCTTCCCCAAAATATACGAATCTATACTTACTTCAATTTTATATATGCTTTTTGTTACAAGCCATTTTGCTTCCTTCAGTACGGTACAAAAGGGATTAATTTTAATGCAAATAAAAATAAGTATGCAAGGAATACTGCAAGATATATTGACAAATATAAGAGATTATATTCAAACCGTATTTCGACATTTCTAGAATACAATAATATTATCGATGCTGTTTTAAGAAGAATTGAAAAGTATTTCGATTTTGTCTTTATAGATGAAGTTCAGGATTTTGCCGGTCACGATTTTAATTTCTTAAAGCATCTTTCAAAAGCAAGCGTTAATATTTTGCTTGTAGGAGATTTCTACCAACACACTTATGATACGAGTCGTGATGGAATAGTAAACTCTACATTGCACAATGATTATGATATTTTTAAATCTAAATTTGAGGAGATGGGACTTGCAGTGGACACCAATAGTTTATTAAGAAGCTATCGTTGTAGCCCAACTGTTTGCGATTTTATTACAAACAAGCTTGGCATTGAAATTCATTCTCACAATGAAAATGGTACACAAATAAATCTGGTAAAAGAACCAAATGATATTAGAAATATTATTAGCTCAACTGAAGTAGTAAAATTATTTTACAATAAACATTACACTTATAATTTATATTCAAGCAATTGGGGGGAGTGCAAAGGAATTGATCACTATAATGATGTCTGTGTTATCCTTAATAAAACTACGAGTGATAAATATAGCAATGATTCCTTATTTGAATTAAAACCAATTGTAAAAAACAAACTTTACGTTGCTTGTACAAGGACTAGGAATGATCTTTATTTTGTAACCGAGATAGATTTTAATGAACAATATTGCGGAATGCACACATAACCCGCCAATCAAGCGGACGCCGTTATATTCTTTATATCCTATTCATAAGAAGAAAGAAATAAATTAAACAACTGTAAATAATCAGGATATTATTTAATTTGTGAATGTAAAAGATTTTC
>CAZRMA010000492.1:0-3298 GCA_964600655.1 uncultured Ignavibacteriaceae bacterium | reverse complement strand
TTTTAGGCCGGTATTAAATAACCCAAATATTTTAGGCCAGAAAAATTAGAAATTGAATGTGTAATTCGGATCATCCACTTTCACCTGGTATACGAGTTTTATTAAATCCTTCGGGCTCATTCTGTCGCAGTTGGCGATTGACTCGAGCTCATCTTTTATTGCCCGGAATCTCCGCACTTTGTATCTATCCCATTCAGCTTTGTTCACCGCCATGTAATATCCTTTTTCATCACCGATAACCCAGTGTCCTTCTCTGCGCGCTTCATGTGAAAGGTTTCTTAGCCTTCTGCGGAATGTGCTGAGATCGATTCCCTTATCCGTTTTGCTGTAGATATCTGATGCGGATAATGCTTTGTCTTTTCCGTATGGGAGGAGGTTAAGTATGTCCTGGTAAGTTAGATTTTTTGTGTTCATCACTGCCACCTAGTTTTTTATTAAATCTTTTTCTTTTATTGTATCGACTGTTCTAATCAATCCTGATTCTAACAGCAGCTTATGAATCTCCTCCGCGGTTTTGTTCGGGTCCAATGGTTCATAGCTGACATAGCTGTACTTTATACTTTTTTTAATGATGTAGCTGATCTTACTTTTCAGACAAAAGAATTCATCAAAATTTTTTTCCTTCATAGTTTGAGTTTTCCACAATTATTTGAGTTTTCAACAAAATAAGTGAGTTATCAACATATTAACGGTATTATCTATCTCTCTTTCTTTCTCTCTCTCTGTTAAAAGTTAACCCGAATTTTTCAATAGTTCGAGCGAACTTTCGGAAAGTTCACCCGAACTTCGCTGTAAGTTCTTTAATTTCCGTTTGCGAGCGCTTTCGCGTGATTGCATAACAAGCTTGAGATCATCCCTTACGGTTTCAGTAGTGAGTTTGTTATCAATGAAGATTACGAGCTCACATTCAGTATGAAGGAAGTTAAGGTACTGCATAAATTCCTCTACTGAAAAATCAAGTTCATCAGCAACAGAAACCCTGACTGCTTTTTTACTTAAGTCCAGTACGCAGTGATCGGCACCGGCAATAAGATTATTTAGCGCCCAGAATCTTCCTTCACCGGACCAGCTGTATTTAGAACGCAGCATTTTGAACTTCCAATGCTGGTGCGCATTGCAGTAGTGAGAGTAGTACGAAAGACAATTCTTCATACTTTTTAGTTTTTGTTCAGGTAAAAGTCTATTGCGCTAGCCACCTCAATCCCCAAAGAAGTCTTGATGCCTTTAACAGCTTTCTTGGCTACGTGTAATTTCAGTTTGTTATGGATTTTTACCGGGATGTGAACAACCCGGGAATTTCTTGAAATGGGGACATCCTGTTTTGATGTAGAGTTATTCAAACTTCATACTCCTGTTATTAATGAAAGTGATAAGGCCAAATATTGAGACCCTTTTTTGAATTCGTCCTTCGGGAATTATAAACTGCAGCTCCCCGTTTTTGATTGCATCATTTATGACATCTTTATCGCAGCCGGTTATTTTGGCTGTCTCGGCTATTGAATAAGTGAGTTTTGCAGTATTTATCTCAAACTCACCGAATTTTATTGCTATCATCAAATAATTTAGTTATGTTGTGATAAAAAGATAAAACAATAAATCGATGATAAACATTTTGTAACAAATAATCAACTAATGTTAATAATAACTAAATATGTATAAGAAAAGTTGCGGGGATTTTATCAAAAGACATATTAAAATAAAGTCAGAAAAGGCGAATCTAATATGGATAGCAATAATGAAGTCTGGAGGGATCTAAAAATAGACCAAATCAGGGAGGATATTATACTCAAATATGGTTCCCTGGCCGAATGCGCAAAAGCACTGGGAGTAGCTTCCCAGCAACTTAGCCGCTGGCTGAAAAAGCCATCGGAAAAATTTTATCTTTTATTAATTAAGAATGGTGTTCTACAAGGAGAAGGACATCATGATCAACCAAAGAGGGAGTTCATAATGGATGAATTGAATAAAATCATTGAAGAACAAGGTAAGATTATTCAGGACCAGAGAAAAATGCTGGATAATTATTCAGTTGTATTTGAGATGATGAAGGAAATAAGAGCAATTAATAAGGATAAAGAGGTAAAAGAGAAAACAGAAGAATACCTGCTAGCAGGGAAACAAAAAGTTAAGGAGTAGAAGTGCTTCTTTTTATGTTGAACAGTAAAAACAGGGTGAGGTTTTTATGGCAGCAATTTATAAAAGAAAAAACAAGCTGTGGATCAGGTACTCAGTTAATGGAAAGGAATTCAGGGAGTCACTTGGTCTAAGTGCTACCAATAAGGGATGGTCTGAGGCCAGGAAAATAAAACGGATTAAAGAGGGCGAACTCGCACAGGGGATCTACCTTGAAAAGTTAAAGATAAAAAACCAGGTCAAACTGCAGGAAGCTTTTGATGAGTACCTTGAACTAAAGGCAGATCTATCTGAGGCATCCCGGGAAAACTACAAGGCTGCCATAAAAAAGTTGAAAGAATTCACCGGGGATATTAAACTTATCCAGATTGATGATTACCTGGTTAAGAAATTTGAGTACTGGTTGAGAAATACTCCCAACAGCAAAGGGAAATTAATAAAAGAAAGAAGTATCTCTTCATATATAAATAACCTGAGAATATTTTTTACTTATTTCGTAGAGAAGGAATACATAAAGGTAAATCCATTTCCTAAAAAGCGAATAAAAGATACCGAGATAAAAACTATTCCAATGGATGAGCTGCAGGAGATTCTTTCGTTATTAAGGGATACAAATTTTGAGCATTATAAAATTATTATGATGTTCCTGCTAACCGGAATGCGAGCAAGTGAATTAACCAGGCTGACTTTCGATGACATAGATTTTAAAGCAAACAAGCTCTATATAAAGAACACAAAAGGCCGTAGAGTTGACCAGTTCCCTCTTTATCCAAAATTGCTTAATTTCCTGCTGGAGAATTTTGAAATTGGTGAAGGGAAATTATTTAATCTCAAGAATCGACATTCTTTTAAGTTTTGGAATAGATTTCTTGCCGGTGCTAATAGTGAGAAGAAAGTTTTTAATCATTATTCCATACATACGCTGAGAAGGACTTTTATAACAATGCTGGCAAACGGAGGGATGAATATTTTTGATGTGTCAAAGCTCGCAAGGCACAGGGACATCAGGACGACTCTAAAGAGTTATGCAGCAGCAGAAATTGACAGAATGGGTGAAGCTGTAAACGCGATTGAGAATATTAGCACAATTTATAGCACACTCCGTTCAAAACATTTGAAATTGGTTAAATAACGCAACTTTTTCATAGTTCGGGACGAAGAGGTC
>CAZRMA010000491.1:0-3303 GCA_964600655.1 uncultured Ignavibacteriaceae bacterium | reverse complement strand
AAAACTGGTTGTTAAAAAGTATTAGCTATATACTAATTAATACCTATCCAACTTAAACTTTTCACCAAGATATAATTTTCTAACTTCAGCATCTTCAGCTAATTCATTTGCATTACCCTGCTTAAAGATTACACCGTTAATTAAAATGTAACCTTTGTCAACAATGCTTAAAGTTTCGTGAACGTTATGATCTGTAATTAAAACACCTATTCCCCTATTCTTCAGATTAGCGACGATGGACATAATGTCTTCAACAGCAATCGGATCAACTCCAGCGAATGGTTCATCCAGTAAAATAAAATCGGGATCAGTTGCAAGTGCACGGGCAATTTCAGTTCTTCTTCTTTCACCGCCGCTTAATTGAAATCCTTTGCTTTTTCTCAAAGGCTCAATGGTTAAATCTTCAAGCAGTTGTTCTCTTTTATCAGCTCTTTGTTTTGCAGATAGTTTGGTCATTTCCAAAATTGCATTTAAGTTATCCTCAACCGAAAGCTTTCGGAATACAGAGGCTTCCTGCGGGAGGTAACCAATTCCCATCCTCGCGCGTTTATACATCGGGACTTTGGTTATATCTTCATCGTCTAAAAATACTTTCCCACCGTCAGGTTTAATCATACCCATAATCATATAAAAAGTCGTGGTTTTTCCTGCTCCATTTGGTCCGAGTAAACCAACAATTTCACCTTTAGAAACCTGGATTGATGCCTTATTAACTACAGTTCTTTTTTTATAAATCTTAACTAAGTTTTCACTTCTTAAAGTATTCTTATTCATTTGATTTATTTTTTAAATTAGATATCAATTCTTCCCCATTCGGACGGTTGTTATAAAAAACATACCTGGGAAGAGTAAATGATAATTCATTTCCTTTAACTTGATTTTCAGGATAATACTCACTTGCCGGTGAACCATACAATCTTACTTCACTAACCTTTTTATCCGTAAATTTAATCACTGCATTTTTCGAAGATGATTTAGTTAAACCATTCGGCTTGTTATTGTCGTAAAGATAATAAATGCTGAACGTATTACCGAAAACTTCAGTTTTATTTATTCCTGAATCATCAAAAGTTAAAACAATCCTATTTCCCGAAATCTGATCAAATCTATTCGGATAATCTTCGATTTGCGAAAGTATAAACGCTGCTTTGTCGACATCAAGTAATCTAATTTGGTTATTTCGTAAAAAGATCGTTACAGAATCCCCTGTAAGCTGAGAATTTTCATACCATAATATCGGCTGCATTGCATGAGAACCAACTTTTTGTGTTACAATTTTTTCATCATTCTTAAAATAAATTGTAAGATCATTAACGGAAGCAAAATTTGACCTGACTATCTTTACAGAATCTTGGGCTTTAAAAATATTTAGAGTATCTCGAAACGACTCCATTCTTTCTGATTTGATAATAAGAGTATCAAGCTTTCTTACAACAATTGAATCCTCAGAGTTTTCAAGTGTATCCGGCTCTAAAACATAGCTCGTATCAATCTGAATAAGCACCGGATTTTCATCAATCAGAGTATAAAATTTATTTGCATAGTCTTCCAGATGATCTCCATAAATTTCCGTATTATTTCTGATACTTGCTATCTTTACATTTTTAGAAGCAAAAGTTATTCTTTCATTTCTGTAATGCTCAAGACTGTCTGCAAAAATTATATTCTCCCCGTCGTCAATTTTTACATCCCCTACTGCAATTGCTCTGTCTTCCTTTTGAAAATAAGTCAGCTTGTTTGAATAAAGAGTGGAAGTAGTATCAAACAATTTTACGCTGTCTCTAAAAATGGCTTTGTCCTCATTAAAATAGTATTCACCAAATTTTGCAGTTAATATAACTTTTTTATCATCAAGCTTTACGCCTGTTTTTGATTCAGCTTTTCTATCATTGCCGTAATAAAAACCATGATCCGTGGTGATGGTTATACTATCTTGTTTAACAACTACATCCCCAATTAATTCTGCATCATTTCTGGAAATGTATTGAATAGTTTTGTTACAGGTAATTTTAACATCGCCCTGAGTTACAACTACATTGCCGTTAACTTCACGGATTGATTCTCCGTCTACAAATTTGCCAGTCATTTTATCACCAATAACTGTAATAATTTCATTCTGCTGCTGAGGAAAAACTTTAATAGTGATGAGCACAAATAAAAATATAATTTTAAAGACTCTTATCATTTCTGATTTTCCCGGCGGGTAACATAAGTAATATTATAAATAGTATAGTTTCGCAAATGCTGATCCGATTCAAATCCGTAACCTTGAATAATTTCTTTTTCCGAAGTAATAGTAACAAATTTATCTGAGGTAATTTTTTTATCTTTATTCCTCCACATTAACTCTTCGGTTTTTAAAGTAACCCCGCTGTCGCTAACTGCTACTACACTGTCCATCGCATATAAGTCTTCAGTAGCATCATTAACCCTCCCACGTTTGGCTGTTAATGTTGTAGTTTTAACTTCTTCATCATTATAAAAATCAACTTTTATACTGCTGTCCAAAAGTGTTTCCTGTGAATTTTCAAATACACGTAAATGGCCTGCAACTAAAATAGCCTTTGTTTTTCCGGAATCAGTAAAAAATATTGTTGCATTCCAACTTTCCTGCGCAGGAAGTTCATCAACTTTTAACGACTTATCTATTGTCGGCTTTACTTTTTCTTCACCGCAGCTATTTAATAAAAGTAAAAAAGTTAATAAGAGGAAAAAGTATTTCATCTTTGACTTAAACCCAGGTTGATTAAATCATGAAGATGAATAATTCCGGCAGGTTTTCCGTCGTCATCAGAAATAATCAATGAAGTAATTTTGAAATTCTCCATCTGCTGCAATGCAAATGAGGCCAGGTAATTTTGTTTCATTACTTTTGGATTTCTGGTCATTAAATCTTTCGCTTTGAAATTCTTTATGTCAAGAGTTTTTTCCAGCAATCGTCTTAAGTCTCCATCAGTTATAATCCCGGTTAAAATTCCTTTACCATTAACCACACATGTAGAGCCTAATCTTTTTGAAGTGATTTCTAAAATCGTATCTTTAATCGAAGTTTCTTCAGTTACTATGGGAACCCTTTCCCCTTTTATCATGATCTCTTTAATCTCCAGTGAAAGCCTTTTACCTAAACTGCCGCCGGGATGAAGATATGCAAAATCCTCTACAGTGAATCCTCTTTTTTCTAATAATACAACTGATAAAGCGTCGCCCATTGCAAGAGTGGCAGTGGTTGAAGAAGTTGGAGCAAGGTCATGCGGGCAGGCTTCTTCTTTTACGTTTATATTTAAAAACACGTCGCATTCTTCT
>CAZRMA010000490.1:1760-3306 GCA_964600655.1 uncultured Ignavibacteriaceae bacterium | reverse complement strand
GGGAATTATGTTGACTTTAATATCGATAGAGATGCAATTGCACGTTACGGGCTTAGTGTAGGAGATGTTCAAGATGTATTTATGTCTGCTATAGGAGGAATGGACATCAGTAAAACTGTTGAGGGATTGGAGAGGTATCCAATTAATTTAAGATATCAGAGAGATTATAGAGAAAACATCGAATCATTGAAGCGCGTTCTTGTTCCAACTTCAAATGGAGGAAATATTCCTTTGGAACAATTAGGGCAAATTGAAATTAAGAAAGGCCCTCCAATGATTAAATCGGAAGATGCCCGCCCCAACACCTGGATTTATATTGATATCCATGATATAGATGTGGGTACTTATGTGAAAAATGCTCAGAAAATAATTAACGAAAAAGTAAAATTGCCTGCCGGATATTCTTTAAAATGGAGCGGACAGTTTGAGTATATGGAACGTGCATCAAAACATCTTGCGGTTGTAATTCCGCTTACATTGTTAATTGTAATTCTGCTTCTTTATATGAATACAAAGTCTGCAGTAAAAACGGGAATTGTACTTCTTGCTCTTCCGTTCTCAATGGTAGGTGCAATTTGGTATTTGTATTTCGCGGGATTCCATTTAAGTGTTGCAGTTTGGGTTGGAATAATTGCGCTGCTTGGTATTGACGCAGAAACCGGAGTGGTCATGCTGCTTTATCTTGATATAGCTTATGAAAAGTTTAAAAATAATGGAATGCTGAAAAGCGTTGATGACCTTAGGCTGGCAATTTTTGACGGGGCAGTTAAAAGAGTAAGGCCGAAAGTCATGACAGTGTTGACAATGTTTTTCGGACTGCTTCCTATCTTAATTGGAATCGGAACCGGCTCCGACGTTATGAAGAGAATTGCTGCTCCAATGGTTGGCGGTATTCTTACAAGCTTAATAATGGAATTAACTGTTTATCCTGCAATATTTTTTGCATTGAAGAAACGAGAACTAAGGAAATCGTCACTAACTTTAGAAAAGAATAATTTAACTAATAACAATAAATAAAACGGAGAAAAAAATGATTAACAAAAATGTGAGATCTATTTTGACCATTCTTACTGTGGTTATAATTTCGGCCTCATTCTCATTTGCGCAAAATATGATGTCGACTAAAAAAGATTCAATGAAAACGGATCATAAGCAAATGCATAAAATGGATATGAAAAATGATATGCATAAAATGAAAATGGACTCGACAAAAAAAACGGAGAGTTCAATTATTCGCAAAGGTGTAATAGATGTAAAAGCCATTGACAAAAATAAAGACGGAAAAGTTTTTCAGGATATGATGGATTATAATGTTATATCAGATAAACCGGGCAAATGTCCTGTCTGTGGAATGAAATTGACAGAAGTTTCTGTGAAGAAAGCAAAAGAAATGCTGGTTAAAAGTGGATTTAAAGTAAAAGACTGAAGCTAAATAAACATAATAACCTTCAAGGTTCTTTTATTAATGAAACAATATTAGCTCTATGTGAATATTTAAATTTTAAAAACCTTGAAGAATTTAATAATTGAAGGTTCAGTTTATTTT
>CAZRMA010000490.1:0-1660 GCA_964600655.1 uncultured Ignavibacteriaceae bacterium | reverse complement strand
TATTTAAATTTTAAAAACCTTGAAGAATTTAATAATTGAAGGTTCAGTTTATTTTTAATCAAAAAATCTAAAAACAAGTTATGGAAATAGTAATAGGAATAGTATTCGTAGGAATAATAGCTTTTGTAGGTATTAGAAAATTTAAGAAAGCCAGCGAAGGAAAAGACTGCTGCAAATAGACTGCAGAGGTTCAACCTTCAAGGGTTTTTTATAGGTTAATAAAAACATATAAGGTTAACCTTGAAGGTTTTAATGAGAGTTGATTATTTCTAAATAATTTGAGCAACAGATATATAATAGACAAAGGATAAGGAATGAAAACAAAAATACCAATAACATTATTTATAATGTTATTGACTACAGTTTTGATATATGGGCAAGGGAATGATTTTGGATGGCATGTTAATCCCGACTCTTTACAACTAAAAACAGTGTCTGGTAAAGTAATGGTAGATTCAGTATCAACAATGCATCAAATTTATTTTCTTGATACAAATAATGATAAGCTGCCGAACTACATGTTAAACTTCGGCCCTTTCTGGTATGAACCGGACAGCAGTACAGCAATGCGTCCAAATGATGGTGATTCTATTACTGTCTATGGCGGTGATATCGGAAATACAACGATGAATTATGATATGATGATGGTGTATTCAATTAATGGAGAGTTTTGGCGCGACCCGTATGAACCTATTTGGAATAATTTAGATGGATTCATGAATATGGGCGGCCATCATAATGGTGACTGCGGCGCTAATAGTTTTGGATGGAATCATGATTCATTAACAACAATTACAATTACAGGAACTGCTTTAGTTGATTCTACATTTATAATTGAACATTATTATCTTGATGGAAATAATGATAGTGTCCCGGATTACATGTTGAACTTTGGCCCGCCATGGTATGAACCTTCATCAGGAGCAGTTCGTCCAACTAATGGTGAACAAATAACTATAGTTGGAGGCAAAATAGAAATGCCGCATTATAATATGATTGTTGTATATGAAATAAATGGAAAGTCCTGGAGAGATTCATCAAACCTGGGATTTAATTTTGGCGGCGGATGGATGAACAGCAATTCAACACAACCGCAAGAATTTCATTCGACATTCGATGATAGTGATTTGATGGTAATTCATCCCGGCTGGCACATGGGTGGTGGAATGCATGGAGGAATGATGATGCCTGATTCAATCTTCGCTCAAATATTTGAAGTCTATCCTAATAATTTTCCAGGCATTGATAATCAAAATGCATTTGCAGGATATCAATTTAATTTAATGTATCCCTCAGGCCAACAGGGAATGGGTTCTCAATTCGGATGCGGCGGCATGATGCAGTTCAATAATAATATGGATTTTCAGTTACATTATAATGATATGCAGTTAAATAATAATGGTATCGACAAAAGTACAATTAAAGTTAAATACTTTGATAGTAATACCAATTCATGGGTTGAGATGCCGAACACAGTAATGAATACAACATCCAACACAATTACGTTTTCCAAAAATTCTGTGGACAATCTGATAATCTTAACCGGTGAATCTGTTGCTACGGGAATATCTAATGAGAATAAAGATAATGCAGTAAAAGATTTTCAATTATTTCAGAATTATCCAAATCCATTTAATCCATCTACAGATATTCGATTTGA
>CAZRMA010000489.1:372-3319 GCA_964600655.1 uncultured Ignavibacteriaceae bacterium | reverse complement strand
TGGCTCAACTTTTTATTTAACACAATTATAATAATTTAAAATGACATTTACTTTTACACTTTTGGGAGCAATATCAATAAGGTATTTATGCGCTTTGTCTAATAGATAGTAAAATTATTTTTCTAATTTGGTTTAACTTTTAGATTTTGAAAAGCAGTATACAATTTCAAACCGAAACAAGATCATTAAAATCCCTTCATCGAATTGCTCTATTATGGTTCAATAGTTGTAAACATCCGTTTGCTCAGCGATGAAATTAAGCATATATTAACCGGTGAATCCTAACTCTAAATTCAATGATAAACGCAAGCTGTTTTTTGTTTCCTTGAAAGCAGTTTAGCTAATAGATGTTTTTAATAAACTAATTAAAAAAAAGCAAATAAAAAATTAATAATTGAAGAGTTAAAAAATGAAGAGGTTATTTTCAGTTTACAACAGGTTACTTTTAGTTAGTATTCTTGCTGTATCTGCGGTTGTTTTTAGTCCCTGCCAAGCTCAGCAGCAGCAATACGCCAACGCCTATACATTCTGGGATTTTGGAAATGATGTAAATGATATTGATAATGTTGAACAAAAAATATGGATTGCGATACCGGCGCCTTCAACACAATGGGTTATGACCTGGGCTTGGGTTGCAGACCCGGCACATGGCGGCTATTTGGGATTTAATACAAATAAGGATGGAAAGGCTCAAGCACTTTTTTCTTTATGGAATGCAACTCAGGCAACCGGTGATAGTTGTTTACAATTTGGCGGCGAAGGAACTGGTTGGAGTTGCAGAAAGTTGTTTGATATAAGATCGGATGTGTTTTATCTATTGCGTTTAGTCCGTACCAAAACGGAAAGCGATGGCGTTTGGTGGGGTGCCTGGATTTATGAAGATCCGGATTCAGATACACCGAATGAAATTTTTCTTGGAGAAATAAAAGTAAAAAGTGAAATGAATTTAATACGAGGAAACTCAATAAATAATTTCAGTGAATATTATGGACAAACTCAAGAGAGATGCAGCACAGTACCTCTTTCGATTCTTGGTGTCACTCCTCCCGCGGCTAATAAAGATGAAAATGGTAATTATGCAAGAACATCTAAATTCAATGGTTCAAGCGATCCGAAAAAAAATCCTTGTCAAACTGGAGATGAATCGCAGGGAGCCTTATTTAAAGTAGAAAACTATGATTTTGGATTTGCAAGTGGTGCTTTAATATTTCTTGGCGGCACAAGCAGTGAACAGGTCTTGCCGGAGGATATACAAAGCCCTACTAGTAGCGGTGATGAGTAATAAAAAAATTAATTCACGCCACTTACTTTCATTTTTAAAGTATAAACGGATTTTGAAGCAGTTATAAATAATGTGTTTCGTTCTTTGCCCCCAAATGTAATATTAGCGGTCCATTTTTCAGGTACATCAATATGCTCAATTAATTTTCCTGCGGAATTGAAAACTGTAACACCATTGCCGGTGAGATAAATATTTCCTAAAGAATCAATTGTCATTCCGTCAGAACCCAATGGTGCAAAAAGAGTTTGATCAGTTAATTTTCCATCGGCGCTGATGATGTACCTATAAGTCTTATTCGCTTTTATATCGGCAACATACAAGTATTTAAAATCCGGTGTGCCGATAATCCCATTAGGCTGTTCAAGATTATTGGCAACCACAATAGGGATCTTATTTTTAGGTAAGTAATATACTTTCTGTCCTTGCATTTCCGGTTCTTTACGCGTCCAGTAATCGCGCTGATAATAAGGATCTGTAAAATAAATTCCACCTTTATTGTCTATCCATAAATCATTAGGTCCATTAAAATGAAGGCCTTCGTAATCTTTTAACAACACAGTAACATTTCCATCCGGTGCGATACTCCACATCTGATTATGTTCATCTGCACATGTAACCAGGTTTCCTTTTTGGTCAAAGTACATTCCATTTGACCTGCCGGCATTTTCAAGAAAAACAGAAAGCTTTCCATCTGTGCTGTATTTCCAAATTCTATTATTGGGCTGGTCAGTAAAAAAGACATTACCTTCTGCATCTACCGCAGGTCCCTCCGTAAAACTAAATTGATTGGAAATTAATTGCAGCGCAGCATTATCTGCTATTATATTGCTGTTTTTTTTAGTCGTCATAGTATCATCGCCTGTATGAGTTTTTAACTGAGCTTGCGTTCTGTTAATTCCAAGAATTAAAACAAACAACAGTAGTGAATTAAACAATTTTTTATTTAGAGTAAATATGTTTATTACTAATAAAATATTTTTAAATATAAAGTTTAGCATCAAATCCTCAAACGGTTTATATCATTTTATTTACATCAATAATAATAAATTAAAATTTAATTCTGTACACATTTTTTATTAAACCGCTATTCATTTGTCTTTCTATTCATATGTTTTTCAAAACATATACTGTTATCCATATTTTTATATTGTCCATAATTTGGAATTTGTTTGTATCCGTTCTTTTGGTAAAGGCGAATTGCTTCGGGCTGTCTTTTGCCGGTTTCTAAAATACATTTTTCATAGCCCAATTCCGAAGCCCAATTTTCCAATTCAATTAAAACTTTTGTAGCAATACCTTTGCCCCTGCTTTCAGGCAAAGTGAACATGCGCTTTACTTCCATTGTGCCAGGTTCATATCCTTTTATAGCACCGCAGGCTATAGGAATATCATTTTCATAGGCTACAACAGTATATTTTATTTTATCAATTTTATTGTACTGAGCATAGAAAGAATGTTCGCTTCCGTCTTTTTCTGCCAGGTATGCATCAAGCTGTTTTACGAGTTCAACAAAATCTTTATTGTCTGAATTGGTTCTTAATATTCTTATCATTTATAATTTTTAAGATGGTTTAAAATTTATTATTTGAAGTAATAATAATAAATTAAGACATGATTTACTTGTTTGCCGGGCATTAGCAAATCCTTTATCCTCTCCGATTTTTA
>CAZRMA010000489.1:0-362 GCA_964600655.1 uncultured Ignavibacteriaceae bacterium | reverse complement strand
TAAATAGAAAAGATAGAAAGACTTTCAAAATCAAGAGTAAATAAAGGCAACTATTAAAATGAAATAATCTATAAATCAAAATTCGAACTCATATACATTAATATTTGTAATATTTTCAGGCTTGGCGAAGTGGTGACATTTTAGCACTAAAGTTCATTAAAATTCCTCATATTGAATTTAGCATAATAGTTTCAAAGAAGCACGTTACCAGCCATTTCGCCAAACCTATTTTAGCGATTGGTTGTTCTAAAATTTGTAATGACGAAATCTAATCATTTCTTTATTGTTATTGACGAAGCCATATATCGTATGTACTTCTCAATTTCTCTCTGTTTACCTGTACAATATACTTGTTCTTAACC
>CAZRMA010000488.1:0-3319 GCA_964600655.1 uncultured Ignavibacteriaceae bacterium | reverse complement strand
TTTTTATCTCAAGATACAGTACATACTCTTTATTACTATTATTCATTGCTTTCTTCATCCCCCCAAAAAATAGAAAAAGAAATTTATAGCGGGAGAATCAAGCCGCCGGTTGATGATGATTCAAAATATGGAATGATAAGAAAATACTTATTCCGGGTTGCCATACAAAAAAGAGGTGATAATCATATAGATGATATGTTTGTTTATACTGGCCATGGTTATTATTCACAATCGTTAGCATCATGGGCTGACGAAAGAATTTCTTTATCTGAACAATTCCCGCAGCTTTATAAAACTGGTGGGAGAATTAAAAATATTCATCACGAGATGAACCAGGATATGAAAGCCATTCTACTTCAAGAATTACAGGATACAAGTTTAGATATTGCAGTTTTTCATGCGCACGGGAGCTCAGATGCTCAATTAATTATAGATTACCCTGACGGCGAAAGTGTGCCGGAAAATATTGAAAGTATAAAATTCTATTTGAGAAGTAAACTAAGAAGCGCAAAGGAAAGAAATAAATCTATTGGGGATACTAAACAATATTTTATAGATCATTTCAAAGTTCCTTCAGATTGGTTTGAAGGTGCATTTGTTGATTCTGTTATTACCGCTGATTCAATTCTAACAGCTTCACTTGACATTTATTCTGAGGACATAGATAAAATTTCACCTCAGGCTAAATTTATTATATTTGATGAATGCTTTAATGGATCATTCCATAAAAAAAATTATATAGCCGGTAAATATATTTTTAGCGACGGGAATACAATTGCAGCGGAAGCAAATTCAGTTAATTCTCTTCAGGATAATTGGGCGGATTCATTTTTAGGGCTATTGAATCTTGGAGTTAGAATTGGACAATGGCATAAATTAAACAACTTTCTTGAGTCACATATTATCGGAGACCCAACATTTAGATTTAAAAATACTTACAGCGATGATTCATTTAAACCAGTATTCAACGTTCAAAATAATAATGAGTATTGGAAAAAATATCTTAAAGATGATAACCCGGTATTAAGATCCATCGCCATAAATAAATTATTTAAACTGAATGACCGCGATATAAGTCAGAAATTAGTATTCTTATATAATAATGATCCTTCCTTTAATGTTCGGCTGCATGCCTTAAAATGTTTGGCAGATTTGAACAATGATGAATTTCATCAAATACTTAAAAAATCAATCAATGATTCGTACGAACTAATTAGAAGATTTTCAATTATCTGGATGGGGGAAATCGGTTTGGAAGAATACCTTCCTTATATGATTAAACAGATTCAAAATGATGAATCAAATAGAATATCATTCAACGGTATTAACGGTCTTTCATTTATTAATACACAAAGTGCTATCACAGAAACAAAAAAATATTTTGATAGCCTGGAAAAGACAACTTATAATATTAATCAAAAGAAAAAATTATTAGGAACACTGAATAGAAATAAACAATGGCTATATGATGAAATAATTCCAGGAATAAAAAATGATTCTTTAAAACTAAGTAAAAGAATCCAAGAGGTTAGAACCTTTAGAAATTATAGATTCCACGAAGCAATTCCTGAACTAATTATATTAGCTGAAGATAAAAGTATAGATGAGAAATTGAGAGCTCAAATTTATGAAGCTTTAGGATGGTTCAATCTTTCATTTGAAAAAAATAATATTATTACCTCATGTAATAAAATTATTATGAATCAAAGCGAACCTGATATAGTTAGAAATGAAGCTACTCGTACAAAAAAAAGATTGATTACAGGGTTAAATAATTCAATTATACCATAAAATAAACGGAGCATGATAATGAGGCTTTTTAGATTTTTAATTTCATTTTTAGTTTTAACATTTCTGGCTGAGGCCCAACAATTTCAGCCGGATGATGAAATTCCCTTTGATAATAAAATAACTACAGGGGTTTTAGATAACGGCTTAACTTATTTTATAAGAGAAAACAAAAAACCTGAGGACCGTGCAGAACTTAGGCTTGTGGTTAACGTTGGTTCCATTGTAGAAGATGATGATCAGCAGGGACTCGCACATTTTGTTGAACACATGGCTTTTAACGGTACAAAAAATTTCAAAAAAAATGATTTGATAAGTTATCTTGAAAGTATTGGAATGAAGTTTGGCGCTGATATAAATGCTTACACGAGCTTTGATGAAACTATATATATGCTTCAAATTCCTACCGACCAAAATGAAACTTTAGAAAAAGGGTTTCAAATTCTCGAAGACTGGGCGCACAATGTTAGTTTTAATGATGATGAAATTGATAAAGAAAGAGGAGTGATAATTGAAGAGTGGAGATTAGGCCGCGGTGCTTCAGCAAGGATGCGAGATAAACAATTTCCCATATTATTTAAAGGATCACAATATGCGGAAAGACTTCCGATAGGTAAAAAAGATATACTTGAAAACTTTAAACACGAAACTTTAAGAAGATTTTATAAGGAGTGGTACAGGCCAGATCTAATGGCTGTAATAGCTGTCGGTGATTTTGATAAATCTAAGATTGAAAGTTTAATTAAAGAGCACTTCGGTAAAATTAAAAATGTAGATAATGAGAGGAAAAGAAAATTTTTCCCTGTGCCAGATCAGGATCATATTTCATTTGCGATGGCTTCGGATCCCGAAGCAACTAGCTCTAATGTTACTGTTTATTACAAGCTGGATATAGACAAACAAGATAAAGTAAAGAATTATAAACAGAGGCTTACAGAGCTACTTTACAATAGAATGTTTAGTTCAAGGTTGAGAGAATTGTCATTAAAGCCTAATCCTCCTTTTGTCACTGCGTATTCATCAAAAGGAGATCTTATCAGAACAAAATCGTTTTATTATCTTGGGGCTTCAGTTAAAGATGGTGAAATTGATAAAGGATTGGAAGTTTTATTAACCGAAGCAGCAAGGATAAAGAAGTTTGGTTTTACAGAGGCAGAACTTCAAAGGCGAAAAGATGAGTTACTTAGATATATTGAAACATCATATAATGAAAGAGATAAAAGTGAATCCGCAAAATACACTGGTGAATATATTAGACATTATTTAGAGGGAGAGCCAGTTCCAGGAATTGAGTATGAATATGAGCTTCAAAAAGCAGTAATACCAACCATTACACTTGAAGAGGTGGATGCTTTGTCAAATGAATGGATGAACAAAGATAACTGTGTGGTTATGGTAAATGAACCAGCAAAAGAAGGAATAGAACTTCCTAAAAAAGAAGAGTAGCTAGCAGTTTATGATAAATTAAAAAGTAAAAATCTAGAACCATATAATTATGATGTTTCAGATCAGACATTAGTAGAAAATATTC
>CAZRMA010000487.1:0-3325 GCA_964600655.1 uncultured Ignavibacteriaceae bacterium | reverse complement strand
GATGTAGAAGCTGGTTCTGCCTGGCCAATCGGAATTGTTCCTCGAAAAGTTTCTCAAGAAGAAGAGAATCTTCCATATCTAATTGATCCTTCAATTTATGCAAAAGGAAATAAAGGAATAGGGTCGCTGCCTGGAGGAGGTAAATTCCGGGTAGGGATTACTTGCGCACTCTGTCATTATTCGTTAGATATTGATTGGGATGGAAAACCGGATTTAAAATCTGCTAAACCTGAGCAACCTATTCCCGAAAGCACTTATAAACCACAAGATGCATGGGCCATAGGAAATCAAGATATAAGTCTTGGATGGATATTTGCTTTTTCAAGCAACAATATTGCCGGGTTTGAAAATTCAGGAGTGCCGGGGAAATCGGCTCAAGCTGATGCCCGTAATTTTGCGGAGTGGGTGCTGAATAATTATAAAAACAAACCTGATGAAGTTAAAAAGGAAGTGGACCGTGGTTTAATTATGTTTCCGCGCGGGTTTGCTGATGACACGCCTGACGGGTTACATAATCCTCTTCAATTTCCTTCCCTATTTACTCACATGAACTGGCCATATAATTATGATGGAGTAATGTTAAATGCATCAGATAGAAATAATAATGTGTGGACAACTGGTTTGGACTTAACACAGCTTGTTGCTTTATGTAAAGACCGGGGCGGAAGAACATCTCAAATTGCATTCTGGGAAGAGCAGGGATTGTATTCTAAACTAACTGCTGAACAATATGCTGATATTATTATTTCTCATGCGCCAGCTGTTTTAAATGATCCAGGCCAGGAAAAAATCTTGAGAGATGATATACTTGGAACATCAGACGGAATTCCGGGAATGCTTGATAAAAATTCAATTGTCTTAATCGAAGGTGTGCCAGGGGCTGTTCCACAGAATTTATTTAAATTTCCAGATAACTTAAAATACAACCGAATCAGAAAACCAGAACAATTCGGTGAGGATGGAGATAAAAGAGGGGCTATGGTTGGACTTTTAGGAACAAGAGTCGTAACTCCCGCTTCTGTAAGAAACGATTACAAAGTTGATGAAATTGAAAGCAAGTACAAAATAAACGGCGATGAATTTGTTACTGAAGCTGTAAGCATGATGCTTGATTGGGTTAAGCCCCCGACAAATCATACTAAATTGTTAACCAACGCAAAAAGTGCTGGGTTGGTAGAAAAAGGATACGAAATTTTTGAAAGTTCCGGTTGTGTGGATTGCCATGCAGGCCCATATTTTACTGACAATCTTATACACCCATTAAAAGAAGTTGGAACAAACAAAGCACGCGCTTCAGCAACTAAACTATTGCAGCTAATCGCACCTCCATACGACCCCAGTACGGGGTTAGCAACTACCGGCGGCATCTGGGGATTTATTACGAATATTTTCACGGCAAAAAAAGAAGGTTATAAAACAGTAACATTAAGATATCTCTGGGGCTCAGCGCCATACTTACATGATGGCGGAGTATCTATTGCTTTAATGCCTGGCATCGAAGCAGGTGATGATTTACAAACCTTATTAAGAAATGCAAATGGAAATAAGATATATGGAGTTGGTCAAATTTTGAATGAATGGAAAAAATATTCTGAAAAGTATTTACGTCCTAATGCAGCCCTTAGCTTACAGGCTGTTTTGCTGAAAGATGAAAGAATGAAAGTAATTGATGCAAACAAACAGAAGATATACCCTATTCCAGGAACAAATGAGTTTGTATCTATGTCTCAAATGCAAATAGAAGGGATCGGACATGAATTTTGGATTGATGATGTTCCAGGTGGAGATAGAGTAACCGCGCTTGTAGCTTTCTTACTTGCGCTGGATGATGATCCCGGGAATTAATTATATAATTATGATAAATTAAATTTATAAAAAATAATTTTAATTTGATTCTAAGCTTTACGGTTAATCAACAACCATCCTGGGAATACTTCGATTCAATCTTGTCAGCAACTCATAATCAAGCTGGTTGCTCAATTCACTGAATGAAGCTACAGAAATTGAGAGATCGCCTTGTGTTCCTATTAAAACTGCTTCATCACCTTTTTGTGTTTCCGGTAAATCAGTAATATCAACTGTAATTAGATTCATATTAACAATTCCAATAACACCGACTCTGTTTCCGTGAATCAAAACACGTCCTTGATTACTTAGGCCTCTGCTGAATCCGTGCGAGTAACCAACCGGTATAGTTGCAATCTTCATATCTCTTTGTGCCAGATAAGAAGTGCCATAACCAATAAACTCTCCTGTTTTCACAGTTTTAGTACTCATTACCTTGGTTTTCCAGCGAATAATTCTATGAAGCGGATCTGACTTATCTTCTTTATCATTAATGTTTGCAATAAAAGTTTCTTGGCTTGACCAAAATCCATACTGCATTATCCCAATTCGCACCATATCCATTCTTGATTTCGGATATCTCATGGCAGCTGCAGAACAGGCTGCGTGACGTAATTTCGGTTTTATTCCATTAGCAATAAATGTATTATAAATTTTATTATAAGTCTTCAACTGTATTTGAATTCTTACATAGTTGGCTATACTTTCAGCACCGGCAAAGTGAGTGCATAAGCCCTCTATATTTAGCACACTCAGATTATCTTTTAAAATCTTAAATAAATGATTAAGATCTTCAGCAGCAAAACCTGTACGGTTCATACCCGTTTCAATTTCAATATGAATTATTGCTTTGCGTTTTAATTTTACTGCATACTCAATTGCTTTATTCAACCGATCAAAATCAAATACATAAAATTCTATCCCGGCATTTATTGCCCATTCAACCTGCTCATCTTCTACCGCACCCATTATCATTATTTTTGATTTTTCATCTGCACATTTAAAAACCTCCAAAGCTTCATCGGCACTGTAAACAGAAAAATGATTCATACCGCATTCTTCAGCCATTGGAATAAATTCTTTTATTCCGTGGCCATATGCATTGCCTTTCACCACCGAAGAAATTTTTACTTTCTTACTCATTTCCTTTTTAAGAAAATTTATATTATTTCTTAGCGAATCCTTACTGAGTTCAATAACGGAAGTGTTAAACATTTTTTCACCAAAAAAAATTACTAAATGAAGAAAGGGTTTTATTTCCCTAATTGTTTATCAAGTTAATTCTTTCATTAAAGTATAAAACAACTTCACCGATGGTTCAATTATTTCATCCGGGAAATCATAATCGGGATTATGCAGATCAGGATGATCTTTACCGGCACCAATTCCGAATAATGCTCCTTTATACTTATTCAAGAAATGCCCAAAATCTTCCGACCATCTAAAGGGCTGCGCAACTTCTATTACATTTAAATTTAAT
>CAZRMA010000486.1:0-3352 GCA_964600655.1 uncultured Ignavibacteriaceae bacterium | reverse complement strand
TTTGAAAATGTTTTATTAAAAGAAAAGCTTTCTGTTTGCCCACCAGCTTTTCCAGTGTAATATATTCAGATTTTTTAATTTCTGAAATACTTCCTAATTCTTTTAACAATTTCTGCGCCGTATTTTCTCCGATTCCCTTTATGTCGGTTAATTCGGTTTTGAGCGTTCTTTTACTGCGTCTGCTTCTATGAAAAGTAATTGCAAATCTATGTGCTTCGTCGCGGACTTGCTGAAGAAGCTTCAATCCTGAAGAAGTTTTTGGAATTGATTCTGGTTCAGAATTTCCTGGGAAGTATACTTCTTCAAGCCTCTTTGCTAATCCTATTATATTTTGATTTTTAATTCCCAATTCATCTAACGTTTCAACCGCGCTTGACAATTGTCCCTTTCCTCCATCAACCATAATCAATTCAGGCAAAGGGTGATTTTCTTCCAGCAGTTTTGAGTAACGCCGTTTGATTACTTCCTGCATACTTAAAAAATCATCAGGTCCGACAACATCTTTTATAATGAATTTTCGGTAATCACTTTTCTTTGGTTTGCCGTCAACAAAAACCACCATGCTTGCTACGCTGTCAGTACCTTGAAGATTTGAAATGTCAAAACATTCAATTCTTCTTGGAAGATCTTTCAATCTTAAATCTCTCTGCAATGCTGAAACGGAGTAGGGAACTTGCCCATGTGCTTTCATTTTTTGAAGCTGAATTTCTTTTAATTGAAGAGTAGCATTTTCTTTACACATTTTTACCAGCGAACTTAAGCTGCCTCTTTTAGGAATAACAAATTTCATTTTTTTGTTTGAACGTAAGTTTAACCATTCACTTAATGTGTCGCTGTCCGCCGGTTCAACTTCAAGTATAATTTCTTTTGGTATTTCTACAAAATCAGTATAGTAAAATTTGACTACCGAGGCATAAATATCTGTTATTTCTTCAGCTTCATTAATCGCCAATCTTAATTGCTTTTTCCCTACAAGCTTTCCATCACGAATATTTAAAATTGAACATGCTGATTCTTTGCCCTCATAAGCGACAGCAATTATATCTCTATCTTCAAAATCATCACTCACGACTTTTTGCTTTGATGAAATAGAATTTAATTTAGAAATTTTATCTCTAAGCTCAGCAGCTTTTTCAAATTCAAGAGCCTCAACTGATACATTCATTTTCTTATTTAAATCTTTAATTAGCTCATCAGTCCGCCCTTTTAAAACCTTTGTAGCTTCCATAACCATTTCATTATAATCTTTTTCTGAAACTAATCCTTCGCAAGGGCCGTCGCATTTTTTGATATGATAATCAAGACAGACTTTAAACTTTTTTTTATCAATATTTTCTTGCGTAATATCTAATTTGCAGCTTCTTATTTTAAAAACCTGATTGATCATTCGCAGAGAATCTTTCATGTTTTTAACACTTGTGTAAGGGCCAAAATATCTCGAGCCGTCTTTCACAACTCGTCGAGTAGGAAAAATTCTCGGATAAGGTTCGTTTGTGACTTTGATAAATGGATAAGATTTATCATCCTTCAAATTAATATTATAGCGTGGTTTTAATTCTTTAATGAGATTATTTTCCAGTACCAGCGCTTCAATTTCATTATCGGTAATGATCATTTCTAAATCGGCAATTTTACTTACAAGAGCCAAAGTTTTTGCAGATGTAATACTATTGTGAAAGTAGCTTCTTACACGATTTTTAAGGTTTCTTGCTTTGCCGACATAAACAACTTTTTCTTTATCATTTATAAATTGATAAATGCCCGGATTGTTTGGTAAATTTTTAAGTTTATTTTCCAAAACGGAGTTCATGACACTCTTTTGTGAAATAGGATTAAATTAATGCATAGCTGAATTTTTCAGAAGAAAAATTAGCTAAAATTTTGTAAGAATGAAATGAATAATTTTATCTTCAGAGGATTAGCAACTACAGAAACTATAACAACTAAGTAAATATTTTCAAAACGATTTTAGTGATTTATTATTTAATTTACTTTAAATTCAAACTTTAATGTTTTATTTATTTAATTGTTAACTAAGAATATGATTTTTCCCAATCACAACAATACCACTTTCAGTTACAGTAAATTTTTTCTTATCACCTTCAAGATCAAAACCAATTTCGTAACCTTCAGGCACATTTACATTCTTGTCGATAATTGCTCTGCGTATTCTTGCGTGTCTGCCGATATTACAATTATTCATAATTATTGAATCTGTTATATAAGAAAAACTATTTACTCTAACATTCGGTCCAAGTAATGATCTTTCAACAAGTCCACCGGAAACAATGGAGCCATCACAAATTAACGAATTTAATGTCCGGCCTACACGTTCACCCTCGTGAGAAACTGTTTTAGCGGGAGGGAATTGAAGCAGGTGAGTTCTCATAGGCCATTCACGGTCATAAAAATTAAATTCAGGTGTAACACTTATCAAATCCATGCTTGATTCAAAATAGCTGTCGATTGTCCCAATATCTTTCCAGTAAGGTTTTGTTTTCTTGTTTTCATCTTCAAATTTATAAGCTTTCACACTTCTGTGAGATTGCACTAAGTAAGGAATTACATCTTGCCCGAAATCAAAAGCTTTAATTTTTTTTGTTTCCATTTCATGAAAAGTTTCACGCAAAGTGTCTGCATTAAAAACATAAATGCCCATATTCACAAAAGAGGATTCCGGATTCCCGGGGATTGACGGAGGATCTTTTGGCTTTTCAATAAATGCGTCAACATTATAATTTTTATCGACTCCAACAATTCCAAAGCGGCTTGCCTCTGATTTTGGTACTGTCATGCAGGCAATTGATAGATCAGGTTTCTTTTCTACATGATATTGAAGCAATTTCAGATAATCCATTTTGTATATATGATCGCCGCCTAAAACCAAGACCCATTTTGCTTTATCATCAGATGAAAATAGATTTATATTTTGATATAAAGCGTTTGCTGTTCCTAAATACCAATCATTATTTAATTTACGCTGCGGCGGTACAGAATAAATAAATTCTCCCAGTTCTGGATTGAAAATGCTCCAGGCTTCAAAGATATGCTGGTTCAATGAATCTGATTTGTATTGTGTTAACACATAAATTCTTCTTAACCCAGAATTAAGGCAATTCGAAAGGGCAAAATCAATTATTCTATATTTACCTCCGAAAGGTACCGAAGGTTTACTTCTGTAAGCGGTTAAAGGATGAAGTCTCTCTCCTTGACCGCCTGCTAATAACATTGTTATTGTATCACGTAAAATTGAAGACCCTGGAAATGCCATTATTAAATTTCTCCTTTATTCTTAAATAATATATAGAATATTGATTTGATTGGCAATTAAAGAAATTGTTAAATTTGTTTT
>CAZRMA010000485.1:0-3355 GCA_964600655.1 uncultured Ignavibacteriaceae bacterium | reverse complement strand
TCCAGAAGTTTTTTCTTTAATTGCTTTATAATAATTCAATACTTTATTTCTGCTTAGTCCGCGCATTGTGCCTTCAAGTCGTGCCGAGCCAGGAGTTATGTTTCTTACTTCGCCGGCATTGATTTTTCCAATTCCGAAAATAAATGGTTCTGAAATGTCCCTCGGCATTTGATCAACAAAATCAACAAATAATCTTAAAGCATTAAAAGCGTTTTTACCTTCAGTCGGGAAAGCAACATGCGAACTGACGCCTTCAAAATCAATATTAACTTCAAGCGATGAAGCAAAAAGGACTCCCTTCGTACTCGCTATAATGCCCTTAGCGTAGTCGTCTGTTACATGAAGTGCAAATGCATTATCAATTTTAAAATTGTTAAATATTCCGGTATTAAAAAACTCTTTTGCTCCTCCCCCGCTCTCTTCAGCGGGCTGAAATAAAAATAATATATTCTTCTGAATATTTTGATGAAGAATTTCTTGAATAAAATCAAAAAGGATAGATGTATGTACATCATGTCCGCAAGCGTGCATATAATCATTATTCGATTTGAATTCTATATCATTTTGTTCTTTAATAGGCAGTGCATCAATATCGGCCCGAAAAAGTGAAAATCCTTTGTTGTTGCATTTATATTCGACTAACAAACCGGTTTTATATGGAGTGTGAATTTCCAGCTTTTCCGAGTCATCCAGTTTTTTAATAGAATCTATTAATAATTTAGTTGTTTCAAACTCATTGAAAGCCAATTCCGGATTTTGATGTAATTTATGTCTTATTTCTATCGGATCGATTCTCATTTATAATTTACGCATTATAATTCAAATACATTTACTAATGATTTAACTGCCTTTTCTTTGAATTTCTCTTCAACCAGACATGAAATTTTAATTTCAGAAGTTGTGACTAATTTAACCGGTATTTTTTCAAGCGCTTTAAAATATTTTGAAGCAACACCGCTGCTTGACTTCATGCCTATGCCTACAATGGATATTTTGGAGAAACCGGAATGATAACTAACATTAAAACCTTTCATGTCTTTTAGAATTTGAGACAGAGCTTTTTCAATATGTGATTTTTTTTCTTCAATAATTGTGAATGAAATATTTAACCCGGTATTGCTTATTACAGATATCATATCAACATTGAGCCCCTCTTTTGCAACTTTTTCAAATATCTGCTGAACTAGATTATAATCTAAAGGCAGATTGGAAAGAGTAACCTGTGTTTGATTATCCATTACACTTAAGCCTGAAACCACAGGTTGTTCAATATTCTTTTTCATAACGTAACTACCCTCCTCATCGGAAAATGTTGAACCGCAGTAAATTGTTATTCCATATTTTTTAGCTATCTCAACGGAGCGGCTGTGCAATACTTTTGCTCCAAGGCTGGACATTTCCAGCATTTCATCATAAGTAACATATTTTAATTTTTTAGCACTTGGGTGAAGTCTTGGATCGGTAGTATATATACCGGCAACATCGCTGTAAATTTCACACTTTGCATTTAACGCAGCAGACAAAGCGACGGCAGAAGTATCCGATCCGCCTCTTCCTAAAGTGGTAATCTCGCCTTCCTCAGTTATTCCCTGGAAACCGGTAACGATAATGGCATCATTTTCTTTTAATAAATTTTTTAATTTTTTAGATTTTAAATTTTTAATTCTTGCTTGTGTATAATCACCGGTCGTCATTATCCCGACCTGAAATGCATTGAGCGATTTACTTTTAATTCCAATATCATTCAGCGCAATAGATAATAATGAAGCCGAAACTTGCTCACCGGTTGTTAAAAGCATATCAATTTCTCTCGGCACAGCATCATCGGTTATTTCTTTTGCTAATTTAATTAGGTTATCTGTCGTCTTGCCCATTGCTGAAACAACAACAACTAATTTAACATCCTTTTTTACTTTTGAAGATATCCGTTTTGCAACGTTTTTAATTTTTTCAGTATCCGCGACTGAACTTCCGCCATATTTTTGAACAATAATTTTCATTTGATTAAATGGAATATTTATTTTATAATTTTCTCAATTCATTCATAAGCTGAGTTTTGCTTTTTGTTTTTTCATCTACTTTTTTAACAGGTTTAGCTGGAACTCCAATCATTACCGTATAAGCTTCAACGTCTTTAACAACTACAGAACCGGCTGCTATAACAGCACCTTTCCCAACTTTGACTCCTTCCAATACTACGGCATTAGCACCGATTAAAACGTCATCCTCAATTATAACCGGAGCAGCACTGGGCGGTTCAATTACACCTGCTAAGACGGTACCTGCACCGATATGACAATTCTTACCGACTATTGCTCTTCCGCCAACAACGACATTCATATCAATCATTGTTCTTTCCCCGATAACCGCACCTATATTTAGAACTGCCCCCATCATTATTACACAATTATCGCCTATCTCAACAAGGTCCCTTATTATTGCTCCAGGTTCAATTCTGGCTTTATATTTTGTCAGATCTGCAAGAGGAATAGCAGAATTTCTCCTGTCGTTTTCTAACCTATATTTATTAATATATGATTTATTTTCATTGTACAACTTTAAAAACTCACTATGCTCACAGAATAAAATCCCAAATTCATCTGTTCCTAAAAAATCCAGATCATTAAAACTAATTTTTCCTAAATCTCCCTGAAGAAATACTCTTACCGGAGTTTTCTTAACTGAATTAGATATATAATTTATAATTTGATAGGAATCCATATATCACCTAAATTGAAAAAGAAATATTTAATGTTAGTCGGAACTATTTTTGAAATACAACATCTGTAAACGTATAGAACCCGTTATCTTTGTCTTGGATAAATTCCGCAGACTTGAGTATTCCTTCAGCAAAAGTACGCCTGGATGTTGCGCTATGAGTAATCGATAAGACTTCTCCAAGTCCTCCAAAACTAACCGTGTGATTGCCGGGAACATTTCCTAATCTTAATGAAGAAATATTTACATTCGTTTTGTTCAATTTTTCTTGAATCATTTTGGCTGTACCAGACGGCTTATCTTTTTTAAACCGGTGATGCGTTTCTGCTATTTCAACATCCCAATCATTTAGTTTTGTAGTTGCAATTTCAGTAAGTTTAAGCATAACTTGAATACCAAGAGAATAATTATAACTTTGAACTATCGGGACTTGCTTAGATAATTGACGTAATTCATCAAATTGATTTTTGCTTAATCCGGTTGATGCTATTATCAAACTTGTGCTAAATGTGTTTACATAAAAAATGGTTTTAGAAAGGACTTCAGGTAATGAACAATCTATAAGTATTTCGGGAACATCCTCTTTCTTTTCACCCTTCACATCAAATTGAAATACAAGCTTATGACCATGTTCACT
>CAZRMA010000484.1:0-3359 GCA_964600655.1 uncultured Ignavibacteriaceae bacterium | reverse complement strand
CCTTTTCTAAAATTCCTTTTCCCTGATCCGATACTCTTATTACAGCATCATTATTGTCTTTTTCGAGACTTACCTTCATAGTTTGTCCTTTATTCATAGCCTCGATTGCATTAATCAGAATCGCAATAAGTGCCTGCTCAATTTTCTGAGAATCACATTCGACTTCAAGCTTATTTATATTATATTCTTTAATCAGCTTTATTCTGTTAATTTCAAAATGATGATTAATAAGAATCAGACTTTTATCAATAATTTCTGTCAATTCATTTTTACTGAATATTCCCTCATCTTTATGCGAGAAAAGAAGCAAATCTGTCACAATTTTTCCGCAACGTGTCGATTCATCAGATATGAGATTTAAATATCCTATCAGATCTTTAAACTCACCGTTTTTACTCATTCGGGATAATTTTTTCGAGATGAGTTTGCTATATGTTAAAATACCTTCAAGAGGGTTATTAAGTTCGTGAGCTACAGTTGCAGATAATTTTCCCAGAGATGCAAGTTTTTCAATCTGAGTTATCTGCTCATATATTTTCTTAAGTTCCTGATTTTTTTCTTCGACTTTATTATTCAGGGTTTCTGACCAATCCTTGATTTCGTTATATGCTTTATTAAGTTTGAACGACATATGGTTGAACTCATCAGCAACCTGCCCGAGTTCATCTTTTGAGTTGATTTGAATTTTGTAATCAAGATTTCCCCTGGTAAGTTCTTCGATTCCTGTTAATATTCTTTTAAGAGGCTTATTTACCAATACAATTATAAATATTCCTGTGAAAGCAGAAATAAAAATAGTTAGAACAATAGCATTTGTAATAATGGTTTTTGTGTTTGCTTCGATTATTTGATCCATCTTTTCGGTTGATACAACAACATCCAGAATTCCCAGTATTTTAGTATCGGGCGAATGTTCATGACATGTACCGTTGGAACAATCTGTATTATTTTGTATCGGGTTGACCAATCCAAGAACCTTCTTGCCTTTTTTAAAATCGTATTCCCTAATCATTTCATTTTGTGTGATATTTAAAGGCAGGATCGTTTGGGAATGACAGATATAACAGGCTTCATTCTTTTTGTTAATAAATTTGTTAATCTCGGTTGAATCAGTCGAATAACTGATCTTTCCCTGTTTATTATAAATTCTTATTTTTTCAACTCCGGTTTCGGTTCCTAGCATGTTTATTATTTCATAAATATCCTGTCTTCTGTTTAGCAGCATACTGTAGCGGGTAGATTTTTTAATGAGATCGCTAATATTATAGGCATTTTGAATTGAGGCTTCTTTGAGGTCTTTTTTCAGAACGGATAGGGTATAGTAAGTGTAGATTGCTAAGTTAATTAGCAGGATACCTGAAATGATAAGGGTAAGCTTTATGCTTAACCTGTTTAAAAATGTGGGACGCATATTCTCCCCGAATCTCCCCGGAAATTATATTTAAACGTAATTAACCAAGCAATTATATACAAGTTGTATAGTTGAATTTATATACAGTTTTAAGTCGAGATTTTCCAATCGGAATGATATTGAGCGAAATTGTTGTATTTATTAATAGCTTCTGCATAATTGATGAAAATTAACGTTCAAAAATCATACTATTTTATTCCGGATAAGATTAAGACTAAATCTTTATTACCACAATGAATATAATTAAGCAATATCTCAGCGATTTATTCAGTTAACCGCGAACTTTCCAAAAATAGGGAGTTTCAAATAGTAATTTATAAGCGATAAAAAAATCTGCAAGTATTAAGGTTTTTCTTTTTAATTAACAAGGAATTGAAAACAATTTTAGATTGTGTTTCACAGTTGAAATTAGTTCTGACAATTTGAGAAGAACCAGGAAGAGCATCTTAAAAATATATTCATTAAAGAATAGTTGAAATTTTCAGAAAATAGTAGTCTTTGCAAAAAATATTTTAAAAAAATGCAATTAACTGAGGTAATCCAAGAACCTGATAATGCATATGATATTTTTTCGTAAAAAGCAGCAGGAAAAAATAAAATTTAATTGTTTATCATAATTCTCAATGGAATTTAGGATTATATTTTTCACCAACCATTTACATACCAATTAGAAATAAAAATTATTTTATTCTCTATCCTAAAAAAAAATATTTTCCAACTTACCATGATTGAGAATTATACAGTCCCAAAGATCGGGAGATTAAACTTTGCTACATGCAACTCTTTCTATATTCAATAATTTCGCATATTTCCCATTTCTTCTATTTTGAGCAAAATTGGTACGATATTGTATTATAAATTGAGTTAGTTAACTATATGATTATTAAAGTTCGCAACATCTTTTGAAAGGAGGGGAAAATGTCTGGGAAAAGCCGTCGTGACTTCCTCAAAACTACTGCTTTGATTGGAGCCGGAATTACTGGGCTCTCTACGTCAACAGCAAAAGCAGGTCCTAAAAATATTTTATCTGAAGACCGGATGGGCGTTTTAGTAGATACTACTGTTTGTGTTGGATGTCGTAATTGTGAATGGGCGTGTAAGAAAGCCCACGATTTACCAGCAGGGGATTTAGATTCCTATGAAGACCGTAAAATTTTTGAAACTAAAAGACGACCGGGAGAAACTGCTCTTACTGTAGTTAATGAATATTCTCCGGGAAAAAACTCTATTCTTCCCGTGGACGTTAAAGTTCAATGTATGCATTGTGATCATCCCGCTTGTGTATCTGCCTGTATAGTTGGTGCTTTCTCAAAAAACGAAAATGGTTCTGTTATCTGGGATACAGATATGTGCATTGGTTGTCGGTATTGTATGGCTGCCTGTCCATTTCAGGTTCCCGCTTTTCAATATGACAAAGCACTTAATCCAAAAATAATGAAATGTGATTTTTGTTTTGAAAGAACAAAAACCGGCAAACTGCCAGCTTGTGTAGAAATATGTCCTGTTGAAGCTCTGACATATGGATCAAGAAATGAACTTGTTAAAATTGCACGTGACAGGATAAAAAGAGATCCCGAACGATATGTAGATCATATTCTGGGTGAGTATGAAGTGGGCGGAACATCTTGGATGTATTTATCAGGTAAAAATTTTGCTGAACTTGATTTTCCAACGCTTGGAGTTAACCCGGCCCCCGGTGTATCAGAATCCATTCAACATGGAATCTTTGCTTACTTTGTTCCACCGGCTTCATTGTATGCTTTGCTTGGTGGTATCATGTGGATTACAAAGCATCGTAAAGAAGCAGAGGAGGAAGAAAAACAATGAGTCATGAATTTATTAATCCTGCTCCCGTGAAACATAAATATTTTACTCCGGGAGTAATTGTTTTAATTATAATTGCAATAAATGGATTAGTGTTTTTAATGGGAAGATTCTTTTTTGGATT
>CAZRMA010000483.1:0-3365 GCA_964600655.1 uncultured Ignavibacteriaceae bacterium | reverse complement strand
TAAAATTATCATTAACATCAGTAACCAACCACTCAGCTTTTTTATCAGGGAACCAATTTAAATCACCAACAGGGAAACTATTTTGAGCGCCAGTGTAAGCATCGCTTGAAGTTGAGTAAGAAGCATCTAACGTATCAGTCCAGAATTTGACTAGTCTTCTATCCATATCATCTTCCGGCCACTTCCAATAACTATTGGGGGTATTCTTTGACCTGTTTCCAGCAATCGCCTCACCATTGACATGAGTAGTATCTTCATACCAGCGCATTACATTTGTCATTAGCATTTGAGTATTGGCCAACATTGGATCTTCAATTTTAGTAAAGGCAGTTACTGAATCAGCACCTAAGCGACCGTTAATGTGCCAGGAAAGAGGTGATCCTTCAAGAATGGGATATCCTGAAAAATCATCAAAAAATGCTTGTCCCGAATCCGAAATAGCGTAATAATTATTACTTACCACCCATTGTGTTGTATCATTAGGAGCGCTAAATATCCATGTTATTCTGTGTTCACCATTTGGGTAAAATTCACCAGTATTTGCCCATTCAGCAGCTCTTGTTGCATCTGTTGAATCTTCACCTGCAGCGAATGCATCTTTAAATAAATTATTTGTAATTATAACCTTATTTCCAACATTACCTAAACTAAGCAATCCATGAAATCCCATACCATTAAACATGGTGTTATGATCAATTAGAGCATAACCAATGTTTCCAGTTCCTTCAAGCGGATTACTAAAGTTATAGTGTCGAACAACACGATCCAAATAGTTTGTCCATGTATTGTTAATTAGTATTAATGAATCAAGAGATGATGCTCTTAAATCAATACCTTTGCCAGCTCCAAAATTAGAAGTAACCAAAGCACCTAAATTTGTAAAAATGCTGTTAGTAATTCTAATTGTACCAGTGGAAGCTTCGCAACGAATAACTTGACCGTTTATATTAGTAAACACGCAATTATCCAAAGTAATATTAGAACCTTCATTATCAGTTCTTAGCATACCACCTTGAATATTATTAAAGTTTGTGTCTATTGGTTCAAAATAACCACTAAGCGCGATGCCTGTCATTTCAAGATCTCCGCCTCTTAATCTTGTAAAATATCCTGGAGGTCTTTGAGGATTGGAACCAGTGCCGGTAGGATACAAATAATGGCTTTTTGATCGTCTGAAGATCTTAATCTTAATGTAGATTGATCATCTACGTAAAAGGTCTCCTGGCAGATGTAAAGACCGCCGCCCTGTAATTCATACACGCGATCCGGTAAAATGCCATTGTTTGCAGTTGTATCTGCTTTAATTTGAGTAATTAATTCAGTTTCCGCCGTTCCATTATAAGGAACAAGGCTTACAACACTTTGCCCTAAAGCAAGCGTCGAAAAAAGCAAAATCATTATAAAAAAGAAACAATGTTGCTTATATCTCATGATACCTCCTAAATAAGTTAATGATGAACTATTAATTATGAATTAGTGAAGCTTATTATTGATTATTTTAATCTACTTGACCGCTACATTAAATTCTCATCCACATATATTTATTATAGATCAACTCTCACTCCAAGGTCTGCAGTTAGACCATATTGCTGGCTGGTTCTCAAAATTTTATATCCGTTTACCCTGTTATATAAAAGATTATCATCTTTAAGATTTGTCAAATTATTTATGCTTAGCTGAACAGATAAATACTCTAATATTTTTTGTTTTAAGGTTAAATCTAAACGATTATAGCCCTGGATAATTCTATCACTTCTTCCAGTGGGTGAGAAAGACGAGTAATATTCCGATTGGTGAAAGAGTGATATCCTTCCGGAAAAACCTCCTATGTCATAGCCTAATGAAATATTTCCAAAAAATTTAGGCTGCTGTTCTAGTTGCTGCTTATACTCAATAGCTCTCTCTTGATATGATGGGAAGGGAATTCCTCCAATAATTGTAAAAGTAGTATCAGTAGTTGAACCAATTAACCATGTTTCGGAACGCACAATAGATGCATTATAGCTAAGCACAATATTTTGAAGCAAACCAGGAAGAAATGCGAAATTAATTTGATGTTCAAGTTCAAAGCCCCATACTTTTGAAGTTTGCGGAGAGTTATAAGGAATGGTTAACTGATAATTACCGGAATGTAATGTTTTTGTATTAAGCCCAAGTTTCTGAAATAAAATATTCCCGGTAGTATTAATTTGATTCAACATATGGTACATATCTTCTATTTCTTTGTAAAACGCTGATATGCTGAACAAGCCAATATCATTTCCATAAAAAGATGTATTTATTTCAAAGTTCCAGGCTTGCGCTGTTTTTAATTCCGGGTTACCGGCAATTAACTGTTTGTTTCCGCCAACAGCTGCTGGCCGCCATGCAAAATAAGTATTCAATCTCATATTAAAATCTGGACGAGCTAGCGCTTTATATGCTGCTAATCTAATACTTAAAAAATCAGTAGGTTTAATGTTAAGATGAAAATTGGGAAGAACGATAGTCTGTGAGTAATCGGAAGTTGTATCTCTAGCAACGAGTGTTATTGATGGAAAACCACTAGCTTGCACATTAGAAAATCTATTTAAATAATGATTGTGTTCACTTTCTATCCTAACTCCAGCAAGAAAAATAATATCTTGTCCAAATTTAAAAGTATTCATTGCGTAGCCTGAAGTAACAGATTCTTTAATGTCATAAAAATATGCGGCAAAAGTTGGATCATTATAATATTCTGCGGTCTTACCTGTTTGATTAACCCCATATTTATTAAGTTCATACCATTGACGCAACTTATCCCTATTAATGAGTGGATCTAAATCATACAGCCCGTAAAGCAGCCTTGATTCAGGAGTAGGATCTAAAAATTCAACAAATGAGACTGTATTATTTAGGTTATTTTCAAGATAACGTTGAAAAAAATCGCTGAAATAGCTTCCGCTAAAATCTTTCTGTCTGATCGTTCCATCTGGAAGTTTTTCATAAGCTTGCCATCCACCTAAATAGTATGGTGCAAAATTTTGAGTCTGATTATTAAATCTATTTTTCGATTTGTATTTAACACCAACTTTAAATTCACCGGCAAATAAATTTCCAGCATTGTACTCTTTAGTTAAATTTAGAAAAGCTGCTTTATCTTTATCTAAATTATCCTGTGTATTGTAATAAGCTCCTGCTAATGTTGCAGCTCTAAAATTATTATATGCATACGGAATCAATTGTTCTGGATGGTCTTTTATTTGAGGTGCCGAACGCATACCTGAGGTGCCTGAATTTGATGGTTCACTAAAATCAAGCTGATAATCATACGGATATCCTGATGTTGATTGAGCAAATGAAATTCCCCAGTTAAACACTAACCCAAATAAATTATTATCCCC
>CAZRMA010000482.1:0-3365 GCA_964600655.1 uncultured Ignavibacteriaceae bacterium | reverse complement strand
TTCAATTTCACTTAATCTGTTTAATAACTCGCTAATATTTCTTTTTCCATAAATATCAAATCCATAATCTGTGCTATCCTGAGCTATAATAATTAATTCTTTAGTATTGTTCCTTGCCAGAAATTGGGCTTCTTTAACTAGCTCATCTATCGGTTTAGAATGATGTTTACCTCGCATAATTGGAATTGCACAAAACGAACATGGATGATCGCAGCCCTCAGAAATTTTTAAGTAAGCGCTGTGTGAGGGAGCAGTTAATACTCTTTCACCAAGTAAATCATACTTTAATTCGCCGCCAAGTTCTTTTAATATTCCTTCATAATTTTCTGTCCCAAAGTAAACGTCAACCTCAGGAATTTCTACTTCAAGGTCTTTCTTGTAACGTTCGGAAAGACAGCCTGCTACAATTACTTTTTTTAATTTATTATTTTTCTTCAATGCTACTGCGTTTAGTATTGTATTGATTGATTCTTCTTTTGCAGCTTCAATAAATCCACAGGTATTAATTATGACCGTGTCGGAGTTATTAGGATCATCAACCAGATTTAAATTATTAATTTTAAGCTGGTTCATTAATCTTTCCGAATCAACAGTGTTTTTTGAACACCCTAATGTAATAACACTAACTTTTTGCTTCTTTGAATTCATCTAATCTTTTTTATCAAACCTAATTTTAAATAATTATGAGGACTATAAATCATCTTCCAATAAATTTCAAATACAATAGAATTAATGGTGCGGTGAATAATAAAGAATCGAAACGGTCAAATATTCCGCCGTGTCCGGGAATCAAATTAGAAGAATCTTTCACCCCTGCATCACGTTTAAATAATGATTCAATCAAATCACCAACCTGCCCGCCAATTCCAATAATAATTCCAAATGAAATTATTGTTTTCCAATCTAGAAAATCAAGCACTATATTTTTGGCTAAAACCATAGCTATTATTGCAAATACAAAACCGAATATTGCACCTTCCCAACTTTTTTTAGGGCTAACTCGAGGATAGAGTTTATGTTTCCCAAATTTAGTTCCACCATAATATGCTGCTGAATCGCAAAGCCAGATTGAAGCAAGCATAGAAATAATAATGTAGCCGCCACGTGAATATAAATCACCAATATTAGGATAAAATTCTCTTATTCCAACTAACGCACCTGCAAAAAGACCTATATACAAAGTTGAAAGTAAAAGACTTCCAATATTATATAATGCTGAACCGGAATTTCTAAAAAGTTCAACTGCCGATGCAACTATCACAAAAATAATTAAGAATGAAAGTGCATCTCCAACAACAATATAATTGGAAGTAATTAAAAAAAAGACCCCTGCGTATCCCAGCCAACTATTTAAATTGGTTCCTTTATTTTTAATCAAATTGGAAAATTCATAAAAGGATATTAATCCAATTCCTAAAATCAGAATGAAAAAAAACAGCTTGCCAATAAAACTTGCTGCAAGTATGAAAGGGATAGCGATAATTGAAACTATAACTCTGGCTGCATGATTACTAAGAGCCACTATTCCTCTTCCTCTTCATTACTCTGAGATTTTACTTGTTGAATGAAGTTAAGCGCAGATGCAACATCATCTTTTTTAACTAATAACTTCACAGTCGATAAATCCCCAGGAGTAGGGAAATTTCTATCTTTTTGTGAAAGAATAGCTGCCTCAATTCCAGCACCTTTAAGATTATCTCTAAACATTTCCACTTCATATTCTTGGTCAGATGTATAAACAACTTCCCAGTTTTTTTCCGTCCATTCTTCAGGCTTCCAATAGTAGTCATCATCTACTAGTGCTGTACCGCAGTCAGGACAATATGTTACGCCTTCAACATATTCATATTCGCATTTTGGGCAAACAGGCATTTTACCTCCTACTTATTTTTTTTTGTGAATAATATCTTTTAATATAAATTACAATTCCAATAAATAACGCTAATAATAATAAAAAATAAATTATCGAAGAGCTTAAATCCACTTCTCCGCTGACATTTGAATTTACTAAATCTTCATTACCTATAATAAAAAATAAAATAACTGAAATAAAATTATTAGTAAAATGTAAAACCATTGAAACCAAAATAGAATTGCTTTTGTAAACAGCAAATCCAAAATAGAATCCAAGTGCAACTAATGGAACAAATGCATAAGGGTTAACATGAAAAGCACCGAAAAATACTGCCGTTATGAAAGCTGCCCAAACCGGCTTTAATCTAAGTTCAAAGCTTCTTTGAATCAATCCTCTAAATAGAACCTCTTCACAAATTGCCGGAACTAAAGCTATAACAATTACAATCAAAATTTTGTCATAGAATGTTACTGGTGTTATCAGGTTTAGATAAGTTTGCTCAACTGATTCATTTAAGGAATCAAAAGCAGATTTTATTGAATGAATAATGCTTGATTGGGCAGCTAATTTGTTGATAACAAAATCTTGGAGATATAAGTAATCTTGAAATAAAAAAAATAGAACAATTAATCCGCTTAGGAATAATGCAACTTCTTTAATTTCAACCGCATGTGCACGGATAATATTGGTTATATCTTCATAAACCAATTTTGTAAAAATCAAAGCAGGCAGAAGCATAAATAATACTTCCCCAGCCATTGTTATTAACCTCATTCCATTTGCTGGAGCGTGTTCAAGGTCGAGACCAAAGATTAGAACCATTAAAAGTCCGCCTAAAAGTTGGTACTCAAAAAATCCACCGAATAATGCTATAAATGCTGTTGAAATCGGAGAAAGCTTAGGATGAATATCACGCTTCAATGAAAAGCCGAAATCATCTTCTTCAAACTTTTCTTCTATAAGTTCTGTTTGATATTCTTTTTCGTAACTGTTTATTTCAGAATTTTTATTTTCGTTTTCGTCGGGCATCGTATAATAAGTTTTAGATAGTGAAAGTTATAAACAAAAATACTCAATTTGTTTTAAAGAAATTTAAGGATAGAATTATTTAATAGATTTAAGGAAGTAAATAATTAATGAAATAAATTTTTCCAATGATTCAGTTTAGAAAGCTTTTAAGTTAATCACAAATTTTTATCTTTTTGACTCCAATTCTCCAGCGAGTCCTTCATAATTTGTAAGATCTGCATCAATAGAACCAATTACAACTTTAGTTTTAACTTTAACAGGCATTCTAATTTTGTCGTTTGTTAACCAGACTAAAACACTTCCCTCACTTTTGAATAAACCGCCCTCCTGTACCAAGGGTTCGACTATTAGGCAATCAAATTTACCGGCAGGAACATCAACAGTTTCTCTTCCAACATATCTGACATCAAGGTCATAAACTTTATCTTTATAAAAATTTTGGAGATGAAATTTATCGTCAACTTTCATATTTGAATAATCA
>CAZRMA010000481.1:0-3368 GCA_964600655.1 uncultured Ignavibacteriaceae bacterium | reverse complement strand
TTGTTGCCGTCCTTTGATGAACGCTGTTTTGTTTTACCACCGGAGTTACGGGCTGTTGGGACAAGACGGCAATATGGAAGCAAGTTTCTGTAACTTTATTACTAAAAGGAAAATAATAAATAATGCAACTGAACCGTGAGTAATGTAATACAAAGCATTTTAAACCGACAGTATCACACGCACTCTAGTTATTAGAGAATTTTAGGAAGATGATCCGCTAAAATATTCTTGTTTAATATTGGTGCTCTAATTAAAATGCAAGCTATGCTTTCGATGAAAGTTAAGCATCCCAACAAGTCGGGACTAAATTTTGCACAGTTGCTAATTAAGCGACATTGTAATTTTTAGGTACAAGTTATTTACTACTTAGTTGTATTGCTTTAATTTTACAAAAGAAAATAAATTCTTATCTCATATAAAAAAATAGTATGCCTGGTAATATTTTAACATTTGCTTTAACCGTCTTTATGGGATTCTTTGCAATAATGAATCCCATTGCCAACACTCCAGTTTTTTTAGGATTGGTTGGCAATAAAAATGAAAAGGAAAAAAAATCGATTGCAAAAACTTCCTGCATAACTGCTTTTCTTATTGTGCTGTTCTTTGTAATTCTTGGGAAATATATTTTTGAAATATTCGGAATTACAATTCCAGCATTTAAAATTACCGGGGGAATTCTTTTATTTTATGTCGGCTTTGAAATGCTTCAATCAAAAAAATCAAAAATTCATCATCAGGAAGATATTGAGCCTGACGACGGGGTTGCAATATCTCCTTTAGCTATTCCCATACTTGCGGGACCGGGGACAATAGTTACTGCAATGAATTACATTACAAACGGCAGCATTATGCACCTTTCAATTGTAATTGTAATTTTTGCTTTAATGATTTTCCTAACTTATTTAGCTTTTTCATTAAGTGAACTAATAGTAAAAAGAATCGGGAATCATTTAATAATGGTAATAGGAAAAATTATGGGATTAATCTTAGCAATTATGGGAACAGAAATGGCAATAGAAGGGATAAAACTTTCATTCCATTTATAGAATAAAATAATTTAACCTTATGAAGAGTATGAGGAAGATCTTAAAAAAATGATTTGATAATAAACTAAATGGTATTAAACCTAATTGCCTTTTAAATTTCACTTCTTTTAAAGACGATTTTGAAATTGTTATTTTATTTTTAGCAATTCAATTTTAAAAATGTACCTCTGAATATTGTAGTCTCTAATGTTAATTGCAGACTTATTTATGAGAATTTTATTGTTTGTTTTCATTAATTTCTTGAAATAATTATTCTCTTATTATTTAAAATATTTTCAGTTGGAAATTTCTTATAAGGAGATTCGATGATGTCTTCACAAATAATCAAACAAGGAATGGGGTTTGCTGTTTTTCCATCTGTTAATCTTTACAACTATAAAGCGGACAGCAAAACGAAAACAAAAAAAATTAAGTTCCTTAAACAATTGATTTACGGAGATTACATTAAGCCAGATATTGTAAATGACAATTTTGTAGAGGTAACGGAAAAAGGGAAAATTTATATAAAAGTTCGGGCAAGGAATTCCAACGGTTACATTCTTTCCACGGATATTCAAGCGGAAAGAGTTCTGGAAGTTAATTTTGTGGATGTTGGCCAGGGCGATGGCTGCCATATTGTTACTCCGGATGATAAGCATTTCATTATTGATGCTGGCGGTTCGGATAATATGTCGCGTTTTTTAAATTGGCGATTCAATTTGAAATATTCAAATACTCCCCCTCCGCCTTTTACAGCTATTATTACACATTCAGATGTTGACCATTACCGGGGCTTTGGAAAATTATTTGCAAAGAAAGCAGGTTTTAAGAACCAGTTTACTTTTACGACAGTTTATCATAATGGCCTTGTTGAAACCTCGGGTTCAAAACTTGATTCACTTGGGAAAGTTACTGCCGACGGCCAACACATTACAAATCTAATTAGAACAGATGGGCAGTTTAAAAACCTGGTTGCAAGTCTTCCAAAGACAGGCAGCTACATTAACACTTTAATTAAAACTACCGCACCTAAAAAATCTCTTCATTTCGGACATTCTGCAATTTATAAAAAGGGCAAAATGAAAATTGAAGTGATGGCTCCATATACAAAAAAGTTAGCTGGCAAAGATGCGCTGCCCGCATTTCTTAAAAATAAAAGTAAAACAAAAAACGGCAACTCAGTCGTATTAAGAATAACGATCGGCAAATTAAAAATATTGCTTGGAGGTGATCTAAATTCCCCTGCCGAAGACTATTTGTTAAGCTGTTATTCTAAAATGGATGTTGCTGGGATAAAAGATAAATTGAGCAATACAAATTTAAGCAATGCCGACAGACAAAATTTGGAGAAGCAGCTTTCAACTGCAATAGAAAAGTCTAATAAGCATCTTGGTGCTGATATAGCAAAATCATGTCATCATGGCAGCAGTGATTTTACAACTGAATTTCTAAAAGCAGTAAATGCGATTGCAACTGTTATATCAAGCGGTGATGAAGAACCATATTGCCATCCGCGTCCGGATACACTTGGCACAATTGGAAAATATAGCCGTGGTGAACGATCACTTATTTTCAGCACTGAATTAGCGCGGTCAAGCAAAGAGTTTATTGAATTAAATAAATCAAATGCTAAAGACAAAAAAATAAGAACCATAACTAATTACGGAATGATAAACGTTCGCACTGATGGTGAAAAAGTTATTATAGCACAAAAGCTGGAAAGGCGAACTGCTTACAGAGATTGGGATATTCACATAATAGAATGGAATAATTTGACTTCACAATTTGAGTTTTTACAGTAATTAGTTTGATTTGAAAAAAACTTTTGAATGCCTAAACATAAAGCGCACTTCCGAAATCTCTTCTGTGTTTTAAAGTTGTTTCGTTATCTTCTCCTAAATATTTAAATATTGCGATGCAAACTTTTCTTGCTCCGTCATTTTCATAGTCCCTATCTTCTCGAATTATATCTATAAATTTTTCAAGAGCAGAATCAAAACTTTGATTTCTTAAATCATTAACAGCAGACAAATATTTATTTTTAATTTCTGAGTCAGCGAATGTATTTTCATCACGACTCAATAATTCCGCAATTGTATTTATTGATTGAACCAATCCATAATTTTCAATGCTGCTGTCTGAATTATGAATTAGTTTTAGTGCTTCTTTAACATCTTCAAAAAGTAAAATCTTCGCCAATAATATTTTTACATCATTATTGTTTATATCTCCATTATACACTTCTTCTAACATTATTTTTGCGTCAGCTATATTCCCGTTTTGTAGATGCATTTTTGCTTTTTCAATTTGATCTGCAAATTTACCGGGAATTGATTTCTTCAG
>CAZRMA010000480.1:1538-3375 GCA_964600655.1 uncultured Ignavibacteriaceae bacterium | reverse complement strand
TATTTTTTGTCAGATTAAAAAATGTAAAAACAGAATTACAAACAAGTCCTCTGGTAGGCGGGGTGAAAGACTAAGGATGAGTTAGTTTATTTCTTGATATACACTAGATAACTAAAACTTTTCAACGGCTTTTTTTATTTTTTCAATTCCATATCTAATTTCATCCGGCTTAAATGCGGGAAAAGTTAATCTTGTAAAAAATCCTTTCCCCTTCATTTCATCTTTGAAATTTGGAGCGATTGTATCCCATGCCGGAGCAATATTTACTCCCAAATTTTTAACTGATTCAAGAAATGCTTTTTCATTTTTATCTGAAATTTTATTGAACGTAAGCGTGGCAAAAAATCCTCCGGTTATTTCAACTTGACTTATTTCCGGCAAATAAGTTTTGATCGAATTATTCAGAGCATCCATTCTAGGTTTATATAAATCGCGTAGGTATTTTAAATATTTGTCATATTCTCCAGATTCAATAAAATCAGCTATAAATGCCTGTGTCGGAAGATTTGGATTAATACGTGAATTAGCAATTATCTTTGTAAAATATTCTACATAATTTTCAGGTACAATCATGTAGCCGCATTTTGTTCCGGGAGAAATTGTTTTTGTAAACGAACTGGTTAAGATTGGTCCCCAATCAGAAACTTCAATTGCTGTGTTTAATTTACCGTCATATCGGAGTTCTTTGTAGCAAACATCCCAAACACAATGAATATTATTTTCTTTACACAAACCTTCAACTGCTTTAATATTATCAGTTGAATAATTTATTCCAGTTGGATTTTGATGGAAAGGGATTCCATAAAACGCAGTTACTTTATCCTTTTTTATTATCTCTTCAAATTGATTTACATCAATTCCATCTTTAATTAGTCTTACTCCGATTAAATTATGGCCATAGCGTTTTGCATCAAGTAAAACTCTGTCATAGCTTGTCTCTTCAATAACAATGTTACTTTGCATAGGAAGAGATTTAAAGAATAAAGATATAACTTCCATTCCCCCGTTGCCTGCAATTACTCTGTCCGAGTTAACATTATGCCATTTGGCTATTAAATCGCGCAAAGGTTTAAAGCCGGAAAAATGTCCGTATTGTAGAACACCGGTTCCATATTTTTGTATTACTCTTTTATAGCTTTCAGATGCTAAAGGAATTAAATGTGCTAATGCTTCATCGGCAGGAACGCCTCTGAGAAAATTTACTTGTTTTATTTCATTTGTTTGGTTTGTCATAAGGTTATTCTTTTTTAATGATTGTTGGTTAATGATTAAAATTCCCGAATGCAAATTTAAAAATTTATTATGTTAATAAATATGGATTAAACGATTTTATTTCCGGAAAGGAGTTTTATCAGAATGATTTTTAACACAACTATCATTTCACTGTGCGGCTACGACATCCGTCTAACAATTTAGATGGGGCAAATCCAAAATATTTCTTAAAAGCTTTGCTAAATGAAAAGATATCGGCATAGCCGCTCATCATCGCAATATCGGAAACGCTGTAATTACCTGACCGCAGCAATTCTTTAATTCTATTCATTTTAATATTAAGGTGAAATTTTAACGGTGTAGTTTTAAATGTTGTTGAAAAAATTCTGTGAAAATGATAAGGAGACATAAATACATGCTTAGCTATTGACTCAGTTGTTAATATATCGTTCCAATTTCCAATTATATATTCTTTTGCGATAACCATCCGTTTATACAATTCCTTTTTTGTTGAAGCTTTTGCACACTCAATATTTCTAATTTGCTGCAGAGCTTCTTTCTGAGATAAAATTAATGCTCTTGAAATATCATAAAAAAAGTCCATTGTAAAAGATTTTGTATCAAT
>CAZRMA010000480.1:0-1438 GCA_964600655.1 uncultured Ignavibacteriaceae bacterium | reverse complement strand
TTATTGTTTACTACCAGGTATTTATTTTCGGAAAGAACAAATCTCTTATTATCTATTTCATAGTTTTCCACCCCTGATATTTGGTATTTAATAGAATAAACAGTTTCATATTCCAAAATAAAATCAGTAACGTGATCCGAGAAAAAAATCTGGTTTGAAAACTTTTTGGGGAATTCTTCACTGCCAACCTGCCCCTCTATATAATATCCATATTTATTCATTTTAAGCTGATATTATATTACTGGTAGAAAACACTATATAAATGATAAAAAAAAATCATTTCAAATGCACTATAATTTAATAGTCTCCCACAAAATAGCTCATTTTTCCTTTGAATTTTAGCAAGAATGGATAAACAGATTTGAAAAAATAGTATTATTTTATTAAAGGATAATTGAATTCTTCAGCTACTTATTTTCAATTTTTATGTGGAAGACAGAGAATGAAAATATTTATTGTATTTGAAATAGGAGCTAAATAAAATGGAAAATAAAAAACAGCACGTAAAAGGCCATTTCATTGAAATGGGATTAGTAATAGGAATGCCGCTTGGAATTGCTATCGGGCTCGCAATTAAAAATATAGCCTTTGGCCCTTTAATAGGTGCTTTTATTGGAATAGTATCCGGTATAATTTTGGAAAAAAAGTTTAACCAAAACCCAATCGAACTGTCTGAAGAAGCTAAAGCAAAAAAAAGAAAATTTTATTTGATTAGTCTTTCTGTTGGTTTGATATTTTTTGTTGGAGTATTATCAATTTATTTCTTAAACAAATAGCATAAATTTTTACAATGAGCAAAAGTGCAAAATCAAATTCTAGCCGGGCTTCAAGACTTTTAACCGGATCCGGAATATTTTTATTTATAGTGCTTTATGTTAATCTTCGTCATAGTTATGAAATGAATTGGATAGACTGGGCGGTTATAAGTCTGGGAATAATTATTTTTATTTATGCTGTTATTCAAATATTTAAGGAAAAAAGGAAAAATAAATTATTATAAAGGGCGCGGGGAAAATTCTATGAAATCTAAATTATACATAATACTATTTTTACTTAGCATTACCTCTTTGATCATATCAGTATTTCAATTTAAAAGAGGAAGTACTTTGGAGGCAATATTAAGTATTATATTTTTCTCGGTATTTTTTATAGGTGGAATAATATATAGAGCACGTATCAAAAGGGAGAAATAAATGAAAAGAAATTATTTTAATATCTTTTTGCAAATATCCGCCTTTCTGCTCCCTTTTTACTTTGTATTTTATCCACAGTTAAATGAAAATTATAATGATCCGTTTATAAAATCTCTTTGGTGGTTTACAGGGACTGGATTTTGCTTTTATATTGTCATGGCGATTATTTTACTTTAACAATACAATGTATAATAGGAATCAAAAACTATGAAAAACAAAAAATGGGTAATACTTATAATTGCTCT
>CAZRMA010000479.1:0-3380 GCA_964600655.1 uncultured Ignavibacteriaceae bacterium | reverse complement strand
GTGGTAGTGTCACATAAGTTTTCAGCAGGCTCACCCATTCCAGTTGGAAGTGCGGCGTTATTTGAAATACAAATCTTATCAAGTTTAGCTCCGTCTTCACGGTAAGTAATTGTGAGCATATGGTCACCTTTTGCCAAATCAAAACTGTTTAACTGTGCCCATTGCCAGCCTGAATTAGCCAATCCATTGTACATAACAAAATCTCCATTATCCATTTTAGCCCAGAATGAATCGTCATCGAAGGTTGGACAATTTACCCGTACAAATAAATTAAAGTTTCCAGCACTATCGGCAGTAATTGGAATATAAATAGCGCTTGCACTGTCTGTAGGCGCTGAAGTAAGACTTTGTATACCAGATTTAACAGTTACATATTTTCCATTTGAAGCCTGTGGATCAGTTAATATGTCCCAGTTATCACCAACTACCGCACATTCAGGTTCAAAATAAATTGTTTGGTAATTTAAAGTCGGGACAACTAATGAATCATTTCCTACAAATAAATTAAGATCAACAGCTTCTGCCATCATTCTATGACCGATTTCACTGGGATGTAAATGATCTCCATCATCAGCGATTGGTAAAAGTTTTAAAGTATCCGTTGGATCACGCAGAGCTTTATCCAAATCAATAACCGCATCAAAACGACCGCTGTTTCGAATCCATTCATTAACTGTTTCTCTTGAAGTTTCATGATCAGTTGAATAATAGGATGATCCTTCAAATGGAAGCATTGTTGCACCATACACAAATATTCCATTGGCATGAGCAATATCTATCAACTGACCATATGCATTAATTAAATTTTGAGCTACTCCAGTTCCAAACGAGCCGCCTATATCATTTACTCCTTCAAGAATGATTAACCATTTTACTCCATTCTGATCTATTACATCACGTTGGAAGCGGCTTAAAGCAGTAGGCCCCAAACCTCCATTAAGCACAGCATTGCCGCCTATGCCTTCATTCAAAACGGCTACATTTTGTGTTTCCGGATTTTCCTGAAAACGACGGGAAAGTTCATCAGGCCAGCGGTTTTGTTTGTTAGTGCCGGAACCACGCCCATCAGTAATTGAATTTCCAAGAATTGCAACTGCATGTACAGAATCTGGTGCTACTACTTCTATAGTATTAATATTATACCAGTGGTCTGTTGTGACGGCTCCCGAAAAATCTTCCTTACTAACTTCATCCCCAGTTAGTATGTATGATGTAGTTCTGGATCCGGGATGACCGGAAATATCCGATGATGTACTACCGAAGTAAATAGTGATTGCAACATTGCTCAATGCCTTTAAAGGAAAATGAAAAGGATCAGAGACAACTGCAGAGCCAGGCGGCATTGTAACCTCCTGGTTCCCGCTGAAATATAAAGGAGTATCGGTGGACGTATCAATTGTATCACTGCCTAACGAAACAGCAATATGAACCGAATGCATTGTTACCGGACTTGTACTGAATTCATTTGTAAATCTCATGCGCAAACTATCCCCACCTATTGAAACGTGGACTATTTGACGAATTGTATTATTGCTTAAACCGGGACTTGGGGGATTATTATTTGTTTCAACAAGCTGCGGGGCAGTACTCCAGGTTCCTACCCATTTTTCAGGTTTATTCTCGCTGACTTTGTAACCCATTAATGATAGCATCTTAACTGCATAACGTTTGCCTATTTCTCTATAACCTGCAGAATTAAAATGAAGATTGTCAGATGCATCTGTGCAGCCACTGGATGAAATAACATATGAATTAGGAAGAGTATCCGGTAGTACTGCAATTATAGAATTCATACTTGCACAAACACCTCCTTGGTCAGCATTTACAACCTCGCCCGCAAGAAGAGGAATTATATCAGGATTAAGTGAAAGGTCAGTTATTAGGTCATTATATATTTTTTTTACTTTTGAAGGCCATAGATTATCATTTGTATTTGACTCACCTTGATGTAAAAGAATACCTTTTATCACTCCATCCTTTTGAGCTAATTTTGCTAGATCAACAAGATATGCATAAGGATTTCCATTGTAAGCGTTGATTATGTCAAGCAGCCACTGTTCTGTTACTGTTGAAACATAATTTTGGTAATTATCTTTATCAAACAGTTCAATTTTGCAGCCTGCTACAGAGACATTGATAACACCAACTTTGATGCTGTCAGGAAGGTTTGCTACCATAGTTCTGCCAAAATAATCTGCAGGAGAAAGACCAGTATAACATCGACATAAAGGTGGAGCAGCAGTGTACCAGGTTCCCTTAGTTCTTCCAAGGTTAGAACAATTAGTGGCTTCCATAATCTGGAAGCGGCTATCTACAGTTTTGTCCTGGTCTTCAATTGTTCCCTGTCCTTCCATATTTGATTGTCCGAAGCAAAGATATATATAGAAATTTGGATCTGGTGATGTCTGAGCAAATGAAACATTAACCATAATTATGTACGATATAAGAAACATTAATAAAAAATTTATTTTAGAAAAAGCAGAAATTACAACTGGAACCTTCATTTTTATTAACCTCTATTCATTATTGAAATTTATAAACGAGTTTATGATACAATCATGAATACTAAACATATAAACCAATACTGTATCTATTAATTAATACTTTCATATCTATTTCATTAAAATCATTTTTTTTGTTTGAATAAAATTTCCGGCCTGAATTCTATAAAAATAGACTCCGCTGTGGAAATTACCTCCATCAAAATTAATTTCGTGATAACCGGCTCTTAACTCATTATTTATAAGTGTTTGTACTTCTCTGCCGAGAAGATCATAAATAATTATCTTTGTCATTGCGTTTTGCGGTAAAGCAAATTTAATTTTTGTTATAGGATTAAATGGATTAGGATAGTTCTGACTTATGGAATATTCTTTAGGTAATTCTATACTTCCTTCATTAACGCCAACTAAAAGAGAAGCCACATCACTATACGCGGATTCCAGGGTATCTTTATAAGCTTTTATTCTATAAGAATAGCTTTGACCTTGTTCTACATTTTTATCAACATATTCATTCCCGCTTCCTTTTAAAGTATCGAGAACAGTAAAAGAAGTGTCCGAACTTTGTTTACTTTCAATTACATATCCCTCATTAATCGTTGAGTTATCTTTCCAGGTAAGAGTAATTTCATTTGATGCAGTTATTTGCAAAGCAAGATTGGTAGGTGCATAGAGCAATGTAAAATCTCCTATTTCACTCCAGGGACTAGTGCCTGCAATATTGTTTGCCTGCACACGCCAGTTATATTTTATCCCTTCCGAAAACCACGAAATAGAATTGACAGTATCTGATGTAGAAAATGATTTAAAAATATTTGTGAATGCTTTATCGAAAGCCACCTGAGTTAAATAGCGATCAGTGTTTTCTACTTTATTCCA
>CAZRMA010000478.1:0-3400 GCA_964600655.1 uncultured Ignavibacteriaceae bacterium | reverse complement strand
ACATCGGGTTGGGAACTTTCAGGCCCGTTGAAGTTGAAGATTTAACAAAGCATAAAATGGATTCCGAATTTTTTGAAATTACTGCAAAGTCTTCAGATGCTATTAACAAAACTATAAACGGAAAGCATAATGTTTTTGTGGTTGGGACAAGCACTTGCAGGGCACTGGAAACAAGCGTAACCGCTGATGGATTAGTTAAACCGGGCAGAGGCTGGACTGATAAATTTATTTATCCCCAGTATGATTTTAAAATTACGGATAAATTAATAACCAATTTTCACATGCCCGAATCTACATTATTAATGTTAGTAGCCGCTTTTGCCGATGTTGATTTTATAAATAAGGCTTATAAAAAAGCTTTAAAAGAAAATTACAGGTTTTTCAGTTATGGCGATGCAATGTTAATTTTATAACCATGAAAATAATTGCCATAATTCCTGCTGGAGGAAAAGGTATTAGGAGTGGCTTAACCACTCCTAAACAATATCTAAAATTTAACGGTAAAGAATTAATAGTATATACGCTTGAAGTTTTTCAAAAGAACAAATTAATTGATGAATTAATTGTTGCTGTTTCCCCTTTTTACTTTTCTTTATTACAAAATCTCAAAAAAAAATACAAACTTTCGAAACTTACCAATATTGTTGAAGGCGGAAAAGAAAGACAGAATTCAGTTTTCAATGCTTTAAATTCACTTAATGCTAACAAAAATGATTTAATTGTCGTTCATGACGCCGCTAGGCCCTTATTACCCCAAAATGTTTTAACAGAAGCAATAAATACTGCTAAAATCAAGGGAAATGCCCTAGTTTGTTTGAAAGTGAAGGATACATTAATTAATGGTAACAAAACTGTAAGAAATTATTTGGATAGAAAAGAAATTTATAATGTTCAAACACCTCAAATTTTTCGCTATTTTGATTTAATGAACGCTATGAATTTAGCTTTCAAAAGTAAATTTTACGGAACAGATGAATCAATTTTAGTGAAAAGACTTGGGAAAAAAATACATATTGTGGAAGGCTCTCCGTTAAATTTCAAAATAACTACGAAAGAAGACTTACAAATTCTGCCAAAACTATTAAAATAATTTTCATACCCTTAAATAATTGCAGAATCCTGTCGATGATAATTTACGGTACATTTCCTGTGATAATAAGTCAAATTAGCAATTATTTTTTAATTGCAAGTTTCCGGTTATATCCTTAGTTTAGGAACTCATTGAATTAAAAGATGGATAGCATGTTTCTTTTAGCAACAATAATAATTTTATCTTATTTAATCGGTTCTATCCCGACTAGCATTATTGTAAGCAAACTTGCAAAAGGAATTGATATAAGGGAACACGGCAGCGGCAATGCAGGCGGCACAAATGTAATGCGTGTGCTTGGTTGGAAACATGGGGTCTTTGTCATCATCCTTGATGCATTTAAAGGAGTTTTAGCAGTTATAGTTGTTGCTCGTTTACATTATGGATCCATTCCTTTTCAAAACCTTACTCCATTTGATGATTTTACTTTAGTTCAAATCATTGCAGGACTCTCCGCAGTTATAGGTCATATCTGGACGGTTTTTGCAGGCTTTAAAGGCGGGAAAGGTATTGCAACCGCATTAGGAATGTTATTAATGATTGTTACAACCGATATGCTTATTGCTGTTGGAGTATTTGTTTTGGTTGTTACAATATCTCGTTACGTATCTCTCGGATCAATCTTAGGTGCAATCGCAGTTCCACTTACACTCATTATAAGAGAGAACATTTTTAATGTAGACATACCAGGCTATCACACACTTTTACCCTTTTTAATTGCAGTTGCATTGCTTGTCGTTTTTACACATCGAAAAAATGTTGTGCGATTAATGAACGGTAACGAAAACAAATTAAGTTTCGCGAAAAAGAAATCCTTTTAAAGAATGAAAATATCTGTCTTAGGCGCTGGAGGCTGGGGCACAACCTTAGCTATTCTGCTTCACTATAACGGACACACAGTTACTCTCTGGGAATATAAGTCTCTTTACGCCCGGACAATTCGAAAAACCAGATTAAACAAAATTTACCTTCCTGGAATTAAAATTCCCAAAGAAATAATTATAACACATGACCTTGAAGAAGCAACCGTTAATCAAAACCTGGTTGTCTTAGCTGTGCCGTCACAATTTTTACGTAGTGTTATTAAAGATGTAAAATATTATGATATTAAAAATTCTATTTTCGTTAGTGTTGCGAAGGGAATAGAAATTAATTCCTTAATGACCATGTCTCAAATTTTGAAGGACGAATACAATTCTATTAACAAAGATCAGATTGGAGTTATTTCCGGACCCAGCCATGCAGAAGAAGTAAGTAGAAGAATTCCAACCGCTGTTGTTGCTGCATCAACAAGTAGGGAAACTTCCAAAACAATTCAAGCTGCATTTATTACTTCATACTTTAGAGTTTACGGCTCAACGGATATTTTAGGCGTGGAACTTGGCGGTGCTTTTAAAAATGTTATTGCAATAGGCGCTGGAATAATTGATGGAGCAAATTTCGGTGACAATACCAAAGCCGCAATTATGACCCGTGGTATAGCAGAGATCTCAAGACTCGGACAAGCACTTGGAGCTGAAGCAGATACTTTTTCTGGATTATCAGGTATGGGAGATTTAATTGTAACCTGCATGAGCCGGCACAGTAGAAATAGATTTGTCGGCGAAGAAATAGGGAAAGGAAAAACTTTAAAGCAAGTTTTAAAATCTATGGAAATGGTTGCAGAAGGAGTTGAAACTTCCCGCTCTGCTTCACAGCTTGCAAAAAAGTTAAAAGTTGAAACACCTATTACAACTGAAGTCTATAATATTTTATTTGAAGGTAAAGATCCTGTAAAAGCAACAACAGATTTGATGACCCGCGATATGAAAATGGAATAGAACTTCTACATCATATTTGCAATTGATTTTTTCTCATCTTTCCGGCAGACTAATTCCTTTAATTTTTCTAAATAATGAAACTGCATAAGAGTCTGTCATTCCTGATATATAATCAGTAATTATTAAAAGGCGATAATATAAATCACTTTTAGAATGGGTATCATTTAAAAATTGCTTTGGAAGAAGCTTTAATATAGTTTTATTTTTGGGTGCAATTATACCGGTCTTACCATTTGAAGCTTCATTAACGGCAGTAATAAAAATATCAAGCAGGCCTCCAAGCACTTCAAAGCCTGCTGCTTCCCTTTCCACCACGCTTTTGTATGAATAAATTTTTTCAATTGATATTATTTTAATTTCTTCAAGTTCCTTTGTTTTATTGAGTATGGAAATTAAATCTTTTTCTAATTTGCCGGATAAAATATTATTCTCTTCATCTAAGAAAACTTCCGCAGTTTCATTTACTATACTGTTAATTACCTTTGCCCTA
>CAZRMA010000477.1:224-3415 GCA_964600655.1 uncultured Ignavibacteriaceae bacterium | reverse complement strand
TGATGGTATCGCCGTGAACCTGCTTTTGAAAAGCCACATTTTCAAATTTTAATCCGATCGAATTAAAATAGTAATCGCGATTCTCATCAACAATCTTTTTATTATCACCTACAGATTGAGAGACATTGAAAAAGTACGGTGCTTTTCTACCAGCTCCGACTTTTGTACTGAAACCAAATATGATTTCGGGATATTTACTAAAGATGTGTGATTTGACAATTAGCATAATACCGATGATGTTGTTATTAGAAAAATTGATTTGCTTTAATTTAACAAATTTTTTCGAAGGAAATGAGAAAAAATATTTTGCGATAAACGACTTAGGAATTTGTTGTTTTGAATGGTTATGCTCATATGATATAATCATCGCTAACTAAATCTACTGAATGATTTATTACATGCTGTATCCATTATCTGTTTGTTGTAAGACCGCATAATTTATGATCTTTATGGAGTTTTGGATCAGAAAGTGCAGTAATAATATCCAGACACAAGCATACAATTATTTTGATTTAATACCTTATTCATTCAATTGAGACTATATTTTGTATGTGTTATATTGGCACACTAAATTGAATTATTTATAGGCAATTATTTTGAAAATATTAGTTTGTAATGACGATGGAATTGATTCTGAGGGTATTTATGCAATTGTCGAATCATTGAAAGAGATTGCGACTGTAACTGTTGTTGCTCCTTTAAAGGAACAAAGTGCAGTCGGGCATGCAATAACAATGCAAATACCTCTTAGAGTAACAAAATCTTTTAAAGATGGAAATTTCTTCGGATACGCAGTAAACGGTACACCGGCAGATTGCATTAAAATTGGAATTAGAAATATAATGAAAGAACCGCCGGACCTTGTAGTTTCCGGGATAAATCATGGTTCAAATACCGCTATTAATATCATTTATTCCGGTACTGTTTCAGCAGCAAGAGAGGCTGCTATTATGGATATTCCTTCAATGGCAGTTTCGGTAACAAATCATGAAGTAACCGATTTTAGATTTGCTGCAAAAGTAACAAAATTAATTGCTAAAGAAATGGCTGGGAAGGATATTCCCAAAGGCACTTTACTTAACATAAACGTACCCGACGTGCCGGAAGGCCAAATAGCCGGAATAATTTTGACCAAACAAGGAAAATCCAAATGGGATGATATTTATGAACAGCGTGTTGATCCTTACGGGAAAGATTATTATTGGCTTACAGGCAATTTGATGGAGGTTGATACTGATGTTGAAACTGATCAGGTAGCAATAAAGAAAAACTATGTGTCGATTTCGCCAATTCACTTCGATTTGACGGATTATGAAACATTCGATAAAATGAAAAAATGGAATTTAGAACATTTATTAAATGGCAAAAAAAATTAATATTTTTCAAATTGATGCTTTTACTGACAAACCTTTTGAAGGAAATCCAGCTGGCGTAGCGTTAGGAGATGGATTAACGAAGGAGGAGATGCAGTTTATAGCACGAGAAATGAACCTGGCGGAAACAGCATTTCTTTCAAAATCTGATAAAGCAGATTATAACCTAAGATGGTATACTCCTAAAATGGAAGTCGAACTTTGCGGCCATGCAACCATAGCCTCACTTCATTTTTTAAATGAAAATAATCGTATTAAAAATAATTCTGAAATTAAATTTGACACACTATCTGGAATATTAAAATGTCGTGTAGAAAATCACCGTTATTTCATGCAGATTCCTATTTATGAAATAAATGAATATCCCGGAAACCGTACGAAGATTTTAAATGCCTTAAGTATACAAAAGTGCGATGTATTCGATTCAATCCCCTTTCTGCTTCTTGAAAACGGTTACCTTTACATCTACATAAAAAAACTGTCTGCATTAAAAAGAATAAAACCAAATTTTAAAACGCTACTTCATCTATCAGAAGAAAATAATTTCGGCGGAGTAGTTGTATTTACAAAAGAAACTTTTGAAAAAGACAATTTTGCTCATCTAAGGTTTTTTGCTCCATATTATGGAATTGATGAAGACCCCGTTACCGGCTCTGCAAACGGACCTTTAATGTTAGTCCTTAATTATTTAAGATTTGTAATATTTGGGAATGATGAAGTTAATCTTACTTTTGAACAGGGTGATATTATAAGCAGAAGAGGTAGAATAGGTGTTAAATATTCTCCAACTAAAAAGGAGCTTTATATTTCCGGTAATGCTGTTACTGTAATGAAGGGAGATATGAGCTTTTAATGTTTAATTTTGAAAAAATTAGCATGAATCTTTCTTTCCCGCCGTTTTATTTTTTTTTATTTCTGATTTTATTAATTGGCTATACTATTTATGTTTATCGGTACACAGTACCCAGTATAAATCCTTCAAAAAAGATATTATTGGTTTCTTTAAGGTCACTAGCTTTATTATTGGTATTGTTTGTTTTTTTTGAACCTATTTTAACCCTTGCAAAGAAAAAAATACTTGAGCCGGTTAATTTAGTTTTTCTAGATAATTCTAAATCCATCCAAATAAAAGACGGAACTAATCGCGAGCAAACCGTTTTAAATTTTGTAAAAGGACTCGAACAAAATAATCTTTCAAATAATTCCGAACTATTTACATTCGGTAATAAAGTCCAAATAATTAGTTTTGATAGTTTACAAAAATTGAACTTCTCCGAGGGAAGTACAAATTTTGCTAATATTTTTTTAGACATAGGGAAGACAAATAGAAATATTTCTTCAGTTACTATTGTTAGCGATGGAGTAATTACTGAGGGAAGTAATCCGTTACACACTGCAGAAAAATTAAATATTCCTATTTTTACAGTTGGAGTTGGTGACTCAACTTCTAGGAATGATGTTGAAGTAAAAAATGTTCTGTACAATCAAATGATATATGCTCAAACTCCTACGGCCATTGTTGCTGCTCTTGCTAATACTGGTTTTGCAAATAAAAATTTAACCGTTTCTTTGTATGAGAATGATGCACTTATTGGACAAAAGAATATCATTCTAAGTACTGATGGAATTCAAAATGTGAATTTTACATATACACCTAAAACCGGTGGAGAAAAAAAACTTGCAGTTGTTGCATCGAAATCAACCGGAGAATTTACTTTGGCAAATAATAAAAAAGTATTCTATGTAAATGTCTTAAGCAATAAAGTAAAAGTATTAATTATTGCAGGAAGCCCTTCTTCCGATGTTTCATTTATTAAA
>CAZRMA010000477.1:0-214 GCA_964600655.1 uncultured Ignavibacteriaceae bacterium | reverse complement strand
TACTTTAAAGTCGGATAAAAATTTTGAAGTTAATTCCATTACTCAGGTTGCAACTGATAAATTTATTGAAAAGAATAACAGACAGGAATTAATTGACAGCGCAAATGTGTTCTTCTTAGTAGGCTTCCCATCAAAAGAGACCTCACCGCAATTACTTCAAAGCGTTTTAAATAAAATTTCGGATAAAGATAAGCCTTACTTCATTACTTTATCG
>CAZRMA010000476.1:0-3426 GCA_964600655.1 uncultured Ignavibacteriaceae bacterium | reverse complement strand
CCTGAGATTGATATACCGGCAAGGATTAAGTTTTTTGAACGATGGAGCAAGAACATATAACCCATTCCAAATAAAGCGAAGTATAGTGAAAAGTAGATAACTGCAGCACAATAGAAAAGAAGGGAATAGAATGTAAACCCGCCAGAATATTTACCTGCGATAGGAATTATCCAATAATAAAAAATGGAAGCAATGATTACTCCGTACAATAAACCATAAAGAAATGACTGCTTTGTATTTGCTTTTTCAAGGATGTAGAACAATGGTATTAAACAAAACCAGGCAAGGTAGAATTGCAGGAACAGATAAGAAATACCTGTTAATATTCCACCTATCAATAAGATGATTATAAATGACTTCTTTCTACTAATATTACTTTTTTGATTTAGTAACTTTTTCATTTAAAATCCATTTACAGAGAATGTATACCCGCTAATTGTTTTCATCACCCCTCCCTTGGGTTATAATTTATATAATATCCTTTTTTTACTTTGATATTTGTTTAATAATTATTTCAATAAAATCATCTTCTTTGTATCAGTAAGCTCTCCAGCTTTTAATTGATAAAAATAAACTCCGCTTGGGAGATTGGCTGCATTAAATTCAACTTCATATTCTCCAGGCTGCTTTGTTTCGTTAACAAGAGTTGCTACTACTCTTCCAAGTACATCATAAACTTTCATAGTAATTAACCCACCCCTAACACCTCCAAGGAGGGGACCATTATAATTAGGAATTGTGTATTTTATTTTTGTTGTTGGGTTAAATGGGTTGGGATAGTTTTGTTCTAATTTAAATGTTAATGGCAGATTGTTTTCATTATCTATTCCAACCGGCGAGATTATTACTTTGATTGAGTCAGTCCAGTAAGTCCAGCCATCCATTGAAATATCAAATTTTAAATTGAAGTACCCAGGAAAAGTCAATGAATCGTAAGTAACTGCAAAAGCTTGAATATTTGTTTTAACTTCACCCGGGGAAATAGATGAACAGGTTCGAAAAGACGGAAGTATCTGAGTTACCCAAGGGTCATTTGAGTATGCTTTAATTTGTATGTTACTTAAACTCAAATCCGTTCCATTGTTTTCAAGAAATGGCTTAATAAGGAATCTATTATTTGTAAAAGCGGTGCTTTCAATGCTATCAACTGTTATCGGACCGGCTGTAGTGAACCTGCAAATATCCGAAGAATAGATATAGTTATTAATTTCATGATCAACAGTACTAATACTTAAAGAATAGAAATCTTCAGTTGGTCTTGGCGGAATGTAAGCTCCATAAAGTCCATCATTGGCAAGCGAATCTCCGTGCAAACCATCATCAAAAAGAGTTAGTGAATCTATTAAGGAGTTATCTGAGTTTGCAATAAAAAGATTTGCAGTAAACTGATGATTATAAATGTTAGTAAATTTAATTCTAAATAGTACTGAATCCACATTCTTCTCAGCGTACGTTTTATCCACAGTTGGCTGTTTCGCAAGTATTGTTGCATAAACCGAAACTTTAAAATTATCTATATACCAACCGTCCTTATTTATAGATGTACTTGACCATAACCGAAATCTTAAACTAAATTGATCATTTACAAAGTTAGAAACATTCATTATCTCGTGAACCCAGTTTGTTTGAATTCCATCGTAAACATTTACATAGCCAAATGAATTTTTTACATCCGGTGATGTATATTGTCCTGCCACTGAACTCCAACTTGATCCTCCATCGGTTGAAATCTCTACCATTCCTAAATCATTCATACGTTCTATATCCCATTTTGCATCAAACTCTACAAAAGTACTTATTGTATTTAGGACATTTATCTGCTTATTATATTGAAGTGATGCTATTGAGGATGGTAAATAATTTCCTGAGGGAGAATCAGTAAATGATGATGGAGGAGAAACAAATTCTGAAGTTGTGATACTCCAATCTCCAGTCCAATCATCCATACTATTTGCTTCATCAAGCATAACTGCTGTAAGATCAGCTACTAAAAACTGTATGAATTTTTCAGGAGGTGAGTTTCCAGGGGGATTATATCCCCCACCGCCTACCGGTAATGTTGTAACCGTTGTTGAGTTATCATCTTGGGCAGCAAGATAATACTGAACCAAGGTACCATTTTGTAAAGCGGGAATAATAAAGGAATAAGTTCGCCCATCCGTTGAGGTTCCTACAACTTCAGTAAAATTGCCAAAATTGCCTCCGGGTTCTTTTATCCTATAGTACATTCTTGGAGCTAAAGAACCATTCCCTATGGGTGGACCATTAGAAATGAGTAAACTTATGTTTGTTTCTTCTCCTGGTGCATTGAGCGTAATTGGGGTGTGAAAAAGATCAAGATTTAGATCCAATGCAAACACAGCCAAAGTACCTAAAGCCAGCTTTGACATCTTTAAATAATATGGCTGATTAAAATATTGAAGAAGATCCGATGTGGAATGGTAATGTGTATTAAAATCATTAAGATCTTCCATAAGTTCCATAGCATCGTATCCGGAATACCAGAATGAAACGTGATCACTACCAAGCCCTACAATCGGAATTATGTTCAAGTTTATCCCATATCGATTATTCAAATCAACAATATTATTATAAAGTGGTTTTGATAATCCAGAAGCACGATTTGTAACATTGCAAACACCATCGCTATTAGAATCATAAGCAATCATATCCAAATTAATTACACCAAGAATTAAATCTCCTTCATTATAAGCCTGCGTTGCATAATACGCACTTCCAACTGAGCCCTGCTCTTCTTCATCCCACAGAGCATAGACTATTGTATATGGGAAAGAATACTGAGACAATATTCTAGCCGCTTCTATTACTGCTGCTGTACCACTTGCATTATCATCAGCCCCTGGGGCGATTGATCCGGGGGGCATATCATCATAATGCGCGCATATAATATATTTTCTATTTTGAAATTCGGTTCCTGTCTGAGTTGCCAAAATATTTTTTCCAGAAGTACTAAAAGACTGAATAATTGTGTTCAACCCATATAACTCTAGTTTTTGCTTAATGTAATTTTCTGCCAATTCATTACCAGGTTGACCTTTATGTCGTGAAAAGATTGTTTGTGAAGTACCATTAATAATTGTTGGAACATCTCCTGAGAGTTCACGCACAAAGTAAACCAACGAGTCTAGGTTAACTGAATTTACTATTTGCTGAACAGTCGGTGATTGTGGGAATAAACTCGATAACATTAGTAAGGGAAGTAAAATGCGAAGTAATAACTTTTTCATAATAACTCCAGTAAAATTATTTTAATACCACCCCCTTCAGCCTCCCCTATATAAGGGGAGGGAAAAGGTGGGGTTTGATTTACTTGATCAAAATCATTTTCCTTGTACTTATAAATTCTCCAGCCTGCCTGCCGAAAGGCACGACCTTTAATTGATAAAAATAAACCCCGCTTGGGAG
>CAZRMA010000475.1:0-3433 GCA_964600655.1 uncultured Ignavibacteriaceae bacterium | reverse complement strand
CGCTACCGAATTCAAAAACATCAAAATTGTTTTTTAGTCTTGGCTCAATAAACTTTATATAAGGATAAGTATTCCAAGGTATAGGGTTTCCTTTTTTATCAACTGACATTTTGGTAGTGTAACTTTTAAACCAACCATCTTCTTTTAATCCGCTTTTTAGAGTTAATTGAACTAACCCACCAATATGGATTATGTTTAAGAAACTCCACACAATATCTTTTAATTTCCTAAACAAATAAGTTTCCTCGAATTTTAATCAACAAATTATTTTTTAAATTCTTCCTTTATATTGCTTTTCCACGCGAGAGGATTTTTCCACTTATTATAGAAGCCTTTAATAACAATAATTTCTGCGCTTTCGTAAAAGTTTAGGGTATATAGAACAAAAGGAAGCATAAGCAGAATTATTATTTTAATCAGGATTTCTATAATTGGTTTAACCGTAAATAATGTGGAAACAATATATAAAATAACTCCGAGAGTAATCAATAAGATTAATTTCTTATTTTCAAAAGGTATCCTATAATATTTAGCAGAAAAATGTTCTGACAAAATATACAAAACAATAAATGAAATAAGTGTTGAATATGCGGCCGCTATCATCCCAAATTTAGGAATGAATATAAAATTTAATATAATATTAACTATGGCCGCAACAGCAGTAATAAATGCAACATATTTTGTGTTCTTTGTCAGATACATTCCAAGATTTGAAATGAGTCGCATTCCGAAAAAGATATATGAAAATACAATTATCGGAACTATCTTATAGGCAGGCCAGTAGCTAGTATTAAGAGCGAAAATGTGTAAAATCTCCTTGCTGAACATGGAAAGTGCTAAACCCGCCCAGGTTAAAACGAATACAAAATAAGTCATTAACTTTGAGAAATATCTCTTATCGCCTTTCTGTTTATATGTTTTGTAAGCTATAGGCATTAATGCCATGCTCAATGGCATAATAAAGAACATATTAAGCACCCCTGCTAATCTGTATCCTAGATCGTATAGTCCCTGGACAGCATATCCTGAAAAATATTTTAAAATGTATCTATCACTTATATTTAAAATTAACATCGAAATTGATCCGAAAATTAATGGTAAACCGAATTTTGCTGCGGTAGACGCGATTTCTTTGTCAAATTTTATTGTTAACTTAGAAATCATGATAGGGATAAAAGTTAAAAGTGTTAATGACTCACCTATAATGTAAGAATATAACACCCCCACAACACCAATCTTTAGAAATGCTATAAAATAAATTGTTAGTCCTAGCGTTATAATTAATTTTGAAAGATTTATTGATGAGAAAACAATAGATCTTTCATCAGCTCTTAGTTTGTCGTTAAAAATATTATTTAGAACCCTTAAAAAGATAATTCCCGAGCTGAGCCTAAAATATAAATTAAATTTTGTAGGATTACCGAAAAATACTGCCACCTTTGGGATTAAAAATTGACTAAGCAATAAAAAAAACGTGCACAAAAGAAATGATATTGACAAAATTGTAAATAGTACTGATTTTTTTTTGTTTTTAAATTCTGATAAGTTGCTAAGCATTACAAGAGCCGGACCCATACCTAGGTTTATTATTTCCGTGAAAATAGCTATTGTAATTTCAAGAATGCCTAAAATACCAAATTCAGTGAGTGTTAAAAAACTTGAATAAAGTGGAAGTAAAATAACACCGATAGCTTTTGTAGCTACATTACTTATTCCGTACACCAGAGAATGTTTTAGAAAGTATTTAAGGTTGCTTAGCATATTGTGTCTTTATTTACGAAAAATCTTATTAATAATTAGTGTAGTTCAAATAAGTTTCAAGACTATGAAACAAATATAGCTGATTAAGGAAAAAGAAAGTAATAAAAAACCCTATATCATTATGATATAGGGTTGGTTGGTACATAATTTATTTAAATTCAATTTGCATTTCTATAAGTGTATCCGATTCTGTAAATATCACTATCTGGTAATCTACCACTGTAGTAAATTCTATATTCATTATTAATTTTAATTAGGAAAGGATAACCAATAGCTCCTAGACCCCAATTATCTGTAGTTTTTTGATTATCAAAAATAGGGTTCTCTTCACTTTTGTTCCAGTTAATACCATTGGTTGAAGTTGCAATACCTAAAGCATTATTAGGATACGCATTTGAATATACCATCTTAAATATTCCGTTATCTGAAATTATAGATGGATTATATACCCCAGTACTTTCCCAAGAATTTGTAGGGGAAAGAATTGGATTTCCTGAATATCTGGTCCAATTTATTCCGTCACTGGAAGTGGCTAAACCGATGCTATAATTTGGAAAATTTCTGGCTGTGTAATACATATAATATTTCCCTTCTATCTGTATAACAGAACTAGGGCTTATTTGATATTCCCAACCGGAGGTTCCCTTTAATACCGGATTATTCGGATATTTATTCCAATGAATTCCATCACTTGAAGTCGCTAAACCAATACTCCATTGGCCTTCTTGATCTGCCCAACCTCCGTAATACATTTTATATATACCGTCTACTTTGATAATTGCTCCAGGTGTAACATTTGTGGCATCCCATTCTCCATAGTTTCCAGGAGACAGAACAGGCTCTGGATATGGTCGAGTCCATGTAATAGCATTTTGGGACTCTGCATAACCAATATGCCCGACACCGCCAGCCGCAAGTCCCATGTACCACATTTGGTAAATTCCGTTATCGTAGAGAATTTTGCATTGCCAAATTCCTCCATAATCCCAATCATTATTTTGGAATGATAAGATTGGATTTCCAGGATAATCTTTCCACCCTATGCCCTGGGATTGTCCCCAACCTACGTGAATAAAAATACTTCCAAATCCATTTCCTGTAGGAAGTAGGTTTAAATTTACTTGTGTGGTTAAATCTGCTAATACAGTTATATCAGTTTCTCCAGAGTAGACAATTACATTGGCGCTATCCAAAGCGTCCACCTTCAAATGCCAGTTTCCCGCAGCTATATTTGTTATTGTTAATTCAGCAGTTGTATCAGTTATTAAATTTAATGATGCCGATAAAGTATCATATCCGTCTCTTGTTAAGTAGGCATTTACACTAATTACATTTGAAGGTTTATTCTCCTTGTCGATATTTAACGATATTTTTCCCAATCTATTTTGCTCCACGTCGGTTGGGTTATAAGTATTGTCAGAACACCCTATAATTAAAAGAATTGGAAGTAATAATAGAAATGCTTTTTTCATTGGTCTACCCCTGTTTTAGAAAATGATTAAATCATTATAGTAAAAAAATCTATAAATTACAAAGAAAAAAAGTAGGTTCTAAAATGCTTTTATTTTTTTATATTCAAATAAAAGAGTTACAAGCAATCCCAGTATAACCAAAGAGCTTAAAACCAATGCAATGTATTTTGAAATATAAAAGCTGGTTGGTGCGTAGTTAA
>CAZRMA010000474.1:0-3435 GCA_964600655.1 uncultured Ignavibacteriaceae bacterium | reverse complement strand
CTTTGTACCAAAATTACCCGAATCCATTTAATCCAACCACAAAAATAAAATATACTATCCCTTATGTAGAAACGCACCTGTCTTCCGGCAGGCAAGGTCGTGATGCGTCTATACAGCTTAAAATCTATGATATATTAGGAAAAGAAGTAACAACACTCGTGGATGAAATCCAGAAACCTGGAAATTATGAAGTAACATTTAACGGTTCACAACTTTCAAGTGGAGTTTATTTTTATCGTATAGAAGTTCATTCAAATGTAAACGAAGCAGCGAATTTTACTGATACGAAAAAATTAATTTTACTTAAATAATTTGGTTTTACTCACATTAACAATAGACAAGAAATCTTAAAATTACCGTTAGTATGTTCTAATTTCCCTTCAAATATATTTAAAACCGAATAAAGTCTATTTCTACCGCTGCTATAATATTTAAAAACTTTCGTAACAACATTTAATAGTTTAACTAATGTTATTATAATTAATTAAACACAAGATTTTAATCTTAAACTAAATTAAAGAAGGTTGTTATGAAAAGATTATATTTTTCTCTTGTTAGTTTGTTGATGGTCTTTTTAATTTCCATTTCCTGTTTTGCCAATGAGCCTGCACAAAAGGATGAGATTGAAAAAACAATTAACAATTATGTAGCAAGCACAGATTCGCGTGATGTAAATTCACTTGAAAAAACTTTATATTCGGATGCAAGACTGGTGACCGTTAACAAAATTACCAATAAAACATCTGCCCAGACCAGTGGACAATTAGTTGAACTAGTAAAAACTGGTAGAGCAGGAGGATGGAAAAGAAATCTTGAAGTTTCTTCTGTTGATGGAAACGATAATGTTGCAACTGCAAAGGTTTCTATTTCAGATCCATCTGTAAAACAAACCGGTTATATGTCTTTAGTAAAAGATGGCGATAGTTGGAAAATTGTAAGTGGCGTTTTTACACTAGAATCAAATAAATAGCAGTTAAATTATTTTAAATATAACACTAACTTACTTTAACTATCATTATATCCTCGCTGATTGAGAATATAATGTAAAATTGAGGGAATCTATTTTCAAAAAGATTATAGATTCCCTTTTTATTTATTATAATTTAAAACAGTTCGGTAAAGTGAAAGATTACAATTTAGATAAGTAGGAAAATTCCATCACTTTCGGATGAACTAATCTTTCAAAATCCTTATAAGCAAGTTTTATAAGTTCCGTATGAGAGCCTGCATTAAATGCAATCTCTTCATCTTCTGCTAAGCTTCCAGCTACAAAAACTTCCATATCAAATAAATTTCCGAATGGCGGCATTGCTCCGATTTCGCAGCCTGGAAATTTATCAACAAACTCATATTCACTTGCCAGCCGAACATTATTGACTTCCAGCATGTCTCGGAGTAAATGCAAGTCAGCTTTGTAAGAACCCGGAATAACTGCCATTGCCATCTTTCCATCAATTTTTATAATTACGGTTTTTGCAATTTCTTTTCCGGGTATATGAGCAGATGCGGCTATTTCCTGGGATGTGTAGGCGGATGAATGTTTAATAGAAATGTATTTGATGTTATTATCATCCAGGAATTTTTTTAACTTTTTTATTGGCATAACAGCCTCCTAATAATTAATTAAATACATGGATTATTAATTAACTAATTCATGGAGAAAATGTACGCACTCAATATTTCAATTTATACCAGGATGGGATTTTCCGTTTTAATTAAAACGGATATAGCTTCTATTTCAAATTAATTGCTGATGAATGGTAATGAATTAAATTTTGAAAGTAAAATTATTTTTTAAAATACCTTTTAATTTTTCAGTAACTATGCTTTTTAATTCGTTTGAGTATGGTTTTTGCAGCACTTTTCCCCAAACCGGATCCGGCCAGGCGGCGTCAATTTTATATCTTACAATATGATGGATATGCAGCTGAGGAATAACATTGCCTAATGCAGCAATATTAATTTTATTGGAGCGATAATTTTTTTGTAATAATTCGGATAAGTAAGAAGATTCTTTTAATAATTGAGTTTGATCATCTTCACTAAGTTCAAATATTTCTTTTATGTTCTCTCTTTGTGGAACTAAAATAAACCACGGATAATTTGAATCATTATTAAGCAGAAGAAGAGAAAGGGGGAATGATCCAATTATAAAAGTATCTTCTTTTAACTTTGGATGAAGTTCAAACATAATTTTAAAAATTACTTTTTGCTACTGAATGAATATCTATAAGATATATAAAATATAACTTTAATTTAAAAAAAGAAAAGTAAATATTTATGGGGAGGCTAAATTTAATTTGATGAGCTTCATTGAACCGTTAATCTTTAAATTATCGCACATCGCATTCAATAACGATAATTATTTTTTATATCTGTAGTGTCCGATTATTTTATAATCAAATAAGCAGTCTGCGTAAACCTGTCCACTTCCAATATTATGTACTATTATATTTCTTTCGCCGTCAGAAGATTTCTGCTTTACTACGATGCCGATGTGAACTCGTTTATTGCCTAAATCCCAGCAAACAATATCTCCAGCGCAGTAATCTTTTGCATTAAGCGTTATGGGAAGAGTTTGCCCTTTTCTTGAGAAAAATTTCATGAGATTTGGCACTCTTCTGTGATCAATATTTTTGTCAGTGAAAGAAAGTCCCCACGTTTTTGGATATTGACCAAAATTTTTGTTCATATCTTTGTGAACTTCTTTTTGAAGGTCAATTCCTATTTTTCTATAAGCTCTGATAATGACATCAGTACAAACACCTTTATCACCAGGGATATCTCCATCCGGATAAGATATTGTATAGTATTTTGGATCATAAACAACTTTTTGTTCTGTTAATTCGCATGCAGCATTTGACAACCTTTGGTAAAAATCATTTTGAGAGGATGCAAATTTAGGGAAAGCTATAACAAAGAATATTAGGCCAATTACTCGAAGGGATAAATTTGAACCAATCATATAAGTTTTAAAAAGAATTGTTTTATAAACTAATTCTTTAACTAAACTATATCGGATTGGTTCCAGGCTGGATAATTGATTTGTAATTTATTTAATAAGTTGATATATCAAATAAATTAAAACTATAAATGACACAATGAATAAAAACTTTTTCACACCTTTTCTGCTTTGAGCAGAAAATAATTGATTTACTTCCGAATTTTCTTCAAGTACTTTTTCTACCATTTCTTTGGAATCTTTTAATCCTAATCCGGTTTCTTCGCGCACAACTTTAATAGCATCTATTTTTTTGCCTTCTCTTAAAAAGTCTAATACTTTTTCCGAAACTGAAATGGATGTTTTTTTAATTATATTCTTATTTAATTCAATATTGCCTGCTGTTTCTTTTTCAACTAATTCTTTAGCCTCAATTAAACTTATGTTTAGTGCTTTTCGAAGCATCTTGATTGCCTCAATTTTATTCCCGGATT
>CAZRMA010000473.1:0-3452 GCA_964600655.1 uncultured Ignavibacteriaceae bacterium | reverse complement strand
ATACCACAATAAAAGCCATCCCGGAGTTCTCGGGCATATTTTCGAAAAATCTCTCGAGAGCTTCTAAACCACCCGCAGATGCGCCTATGCCGACTACATAAAATGAATTATTTGAGGAAGGTGCTGCAGAGGTTTTTAACTTCTTTTTTATTGGGGACAGTTTAGAATTTTTTTTCTTGCCCATATTTTGTCCATTTAAAAATTAAGATATCTCAGAGAGTCTTTATAAATATCAGAATCGGTATGTTCCCGAATTAAACACAATTCAATTTATAAAGGAAGACAAAATAATTTATTGAGGGGACTAATTACTCTGAATGTTAAATTATATGCCTTAAAATTATAATTTAAATCATCTAAAGACAACCTAAGTTTATTTAATGTAACAATTTTGTATAACATAGCAAGTGCTGTCCAAAATAAATCCATATCAAAAAATTTATATTGCAAATAATCAGAAAACAAAATAAATCTATATATGAATAATTTCATCCCTTCGGGATTAAAAATTTACTGAGTTACAATTTAATTATAATAATATCAGCCCTTCGGGCTTATAATAAAACACCGAAGGTGTGAAATTATTATAATAACTATAAAAGAGCAGAGCAAAAAAGTCCGAAGGACTGACATTATTTTAACAAAATTATTAGCCCAATAATCATCAACCCCAAAGAGGTGAAATAAATTCTTTACATTTATCCTGCTCTATTTAATAAATTACAAAATGAATTTCTTGTTCTTGATTGAATTTGGGCGGTAGTGGTTGTAATATGTAATTTTAGTTTGTCCAACATAATTGCTTTAAACATTCATCTTTTTTGTTTGTAATAATACTGACTCAATTAATTCTATTAGTTCTTTGAATTTAAAAGGTTTAGAAATATAGTGAGTCAGCCCCTCGGAAAGAAAAAATTCTTTATCACCCGGCATAGCGTATGCTGTTATAGCAATAAAAGGCTTATCATTATTTTTTTTAATTCCTTTAATCTTTTGTGTGGTTTGTACTCCGTTCATTTTTCCTGGAAGTCCGATGTCGACTAAAAATACATCAAAATCATTTTCTTTTGCTTTTTCAAAAGCATCTTCTCCATTATTGGTGATGACGATATCATACTTGTTTTTTAATAACCTCTTAATTAAACCCACTGTTACAATGTCATCTTCAATTATCAGCAATTTTTGCTTGAGATTATTATTTGTCTCTTCTTTATCTTTTTCCATAATGCTCTTTCTACGAAACTCTCTCTAAATCACCGTAGTTGTTTTTGTTGTTGGAATTTTTATAATAAATATACTTCCTTTTCCCGGTTTACTTCTCAAAGTTATTGATCCTCTCATTAAAGTAATATTTATTTTATAAAAGTTCTTCTTTAATACCTGTTCATTCATCTTTTACTTCAATCGCCTCAATATTTTCTTTTGCTTTTATTAATTCCATTTCATATTCTTTATGTTCAGTGATATTACCAACTACAGAAATTATTTACTCACACTCAATCTTTAAATATTTAATACTTATCTCCACCGGAAATTCTGAATTCATATTCGCTGAGTTGAGTAAATTAACAATCGTTTTTACTCGGATTCATTTAGCCGGGGAATCTTTTTTAATACCTTTTTTTTGAGCATTAACTGATTTTGAATAATCTGCAACTTCCAAACGTTTATGCAATGCAAGCTTTTCCATTATGTTATGTATATAACTTTTTACAGTAAAAGTTGAAATGTGAAGTTGTTTCCCAATTTCCTTATTATCTATTCCATCTCCAATTAATTTTATAACTTCGCGTTCCCGCTTCGTCATTCGTACAACTCTGTTAAGTTTTACATTTTTCCCTTTTACTGCATGCTCAACTATTTGTGAAAAAAGTGATTGATTTAAATTAGACGGAAGCACACTTGTCCCTTCCGCAACGGCTCGAATTGTCGATAGAAAATCATCGGGAGTTGTATCTTTCAAAATAAAACCGGACGCCCCGGCTTTTAAAAATAAATTTACATCGCCCGGCACCGGGGCAAGGTCCATTATGATAACTTTAGCATCAGGAAAATCTACTTTAACCATTCCCACCACAGTCAAACTATTACGATTACGAAGTCCTAAATCTAAAAGGATTATGTTTGGTTTTAACCGCCCAATTTTTATTAGAAGATTTTCCTTTTCCTTTGATGCGACAACAATTTTAATATCTTTCTGAGTTTTTAGCATACTGACAATACCATCCCGAAGAAGGCTATTATCTTCAATAAGAAGTAGTCTTATTTTATTTTTCATTTTATTGATCCTAAATAATAGAATGTACTCCAATCTTGAGATAGATGAGAAAACAAATATTTTGACAAGTCTTCCATCGTCATTTTGAGTCATTCAGTAAGCCGGGATGTTTTTTCTCATTTTTTTTCTCATTTTTTGCTGTCTTTTTTTCTTTCATAGTTTTTAAAGCAGTCTTCTTATCACTTCGTTTTGTGTTCTGACCTTTACTCATTTTTATTCTCCTTTGTTTGTAAACATTATTAACTATTTTATTTCATTATATGGCAGGGCCATCCACTAAAACATTTCATCATGAAAATTATTCGTATAGATTCAGACTTAATGTTTGGCCCCGATTAATTATGAATTGCTACTGAATAAACTTTTATTCAATAACGTCATTCATAAATCCTTTAATTATAATATTTCCTATTACGCTTAATAGCGTAATAATTTATCAATATATTAGATAGAAATTAGGAATCGAACAATAGCCCAAAAGGATGAAAAAAGAACTACTCCATTGGTATATATTTTTCGACCTCTATTAAGTGTAAGACTTTACAGTTTATAAATTTTATGTGTTTAACGAGGTGTAAATTTATTCTGAACACTATATTTTTAAGTATTGGTAATAGAAAAATGCCAAAAAAAAAGACCCGGATGATTCCGGGCCTAGTTTTAATAAGTTAATTGTTAATTACTAGATTGAAGATTGGTTGCGCGATTTACCACAATCTCTACTCGACGATTGTTCGCTCTGCCTTCTGCGGTGTTATTGTTTGCAACAGGACTTTCTTCACCAATTCCTTGTGCCTGAATAAGATTCCCTGGATAACCTCTTGAGATTAGATATGAACGCACTGCGTCAGCACGCTGCTGCGATAAAACCATATTGTAACTGGAGGTCCCTTGTGAATCAGTATATCCCTCAATCGTAAGTTTACGCTCTTTGTTCACTAACAGCGCATCGGCAACCTGGTTTAGACGGTTCTGTGCTGCTGGTAAAAGATTTGATTGATTTGAGGCAAACAGAACACTGCCCGAAAGTGTAATTACAAGGCCGCGTTCTTCTTCTTTAACTGCTGCGAGTTTGGCAAGGGCTAATTTTGCATCAGCAGCCATCTTTTCAGCATCTATCCTTGCTTTTTGCTCTTTAGCAATCTGCTCTGTTTTACTCTTCATTATCTCGGCC
>CAZRMA010000472.1:0-3452 GCA_964600655.1 uncultured Ignavibacteriaceae bacterium | reverse complement strand
TAAAGCTTTAAAATTGCAAGATGAATATTTAGATAAAGATGATCCGAAAAGAGTGCATGGACTTAATAACTTAGCATACCTTTTAAGTCTTCAAGGCAACTTTAATGAAGCAGATTCGGTATACAATATGGTAATCGACTTATACAGAAAAAATAATAAAGGTAATAGCCCTGAACTTTTCACTGTGATGAATAACCGTGCATTAGCTTTACACGAAAATGCAGAATATAAACCTTCAGAAAAACTATTTAAGGAAACACTCGAACTTCAAAAAAAATATTACGGAGCTAAACCGCATCCCGAATTATCAACGACCACTTATAACTTAGCCGAGCTTCTTCGAGACGAAGGTGAGTTCGATGAATCAGAAAAGATGTTTAGGAAAAGTCTTGCAATGGATATTAAGCTTCATGGTGTTGATCATCCTGATGTAGCTTATTCGATGCAAGGATTAGCAAGTGTACTTAGACAAAAGGGAAATTATGATGAAGCCTTAAAATTAGCAAAAGAGTGTTTAAGAATTAGAAAAAAATTTTTGGGACCAAACCATCCTGATGTCGCATACGCATATCATAATTTAGGTTTAATAGATTTAGAAACTCAAAATTTAGATGAGGCAGAAAAAGACTATTCTTCAATGTTAGAAATTCAGCAGAAATCAAACGAGGAAAACAGGCTGGCAATTGGAAAAACACTTGGACAAATTGCCGAAGTTCAATACTTCAAAGGAAATCTTAATAAAGCTAAAGAACTGCTTAATGAAAGCGACAGTCTGATAATTTCATCAGCAGGTGAAAATCATATTAATTATGCCAGCAATTTATTGCAGCATTCCAGGCTTGAAGCCAAATTTGGAAATTATAATAAAGCTATTCTTTTTGCAAAACAAGGATATAAGAAAGGAGTAAAAGCTTTCGGGAAAAAAGTTGTGCCTTTCACAAGCGCTGCAGTAAAATTTTTAGCAGAAGCTTATAAAAACATGGGTAATTATATTTCGGCTGATTCATGTTTTAAAGCTGCATACGAAATGCACAAAGAAATTTATGGCCCAAATTTTCTTAGAACTGCAGCAGCAGCAATAGAATATGCGGATATATTAATTAATTTGGATTCATTATCAAAAGCATCTAAAATGATTGATGAATCATCCAAAGTCTTTAGTAATATTAAAACGAAATACAATTGGCAGCTTGATAAAGCTGAAGGAATTAAAGGAGAACTGTATTCAAAACAGAATAATTTTTATTCTGCAGAAAAATTACTTCTAAAAAGTTTTAATTCACTTAATGAGCATCTGGGTATAAATAATATGATTACTCAAGACGCGCTCTTAAAATTGATTAATTTTTGTAAAACGTGTGATAAAAAATCTTTAATGGATAAATATAAAAGTTTGTTAAAAATTTACCGGAAATAAAAAAGGCGAACCAAATTGATTCGCCTTTGCGTCACATATAATTAAAACGAATTAGACATCATAATACAAAGCAAATTCATAAGGATGAGGCTGAAGAGCCATGGGTTTAATTTCTTTTTCTGTTTTGTATTTAATCCAGGTTTCAATTACATCCTCGGTAAACACATCACCTTTCAATAAGAATTCATGATCTGCTTCCAAAGCTTTCAACGCTTCATTTAAGCTTCCTGGAGTTGAAGGAACATCAGCCAACTCTTCAGGCGATAAATCATAGATATCTTTATCTAAAGGCTCACCAGGATCAATTCTATTTATTACCCCATCTAACCCAGCCATTAACATTGCCGAAAATCCTAAGTAAGGATTGCCTGAAGCATCTGGGCATCTAAATTCAACTCTTTTTGCTTTCGGACTTGATGAGTACATCGGAATTCTAACTGAAGCACTTCTATTTCTTTGTGAATAAGCAAGATTAACAGGGGCTTCAAATCCGGGAACCAATCTCTTAAACGAATTTGTAGTTGGATTTGTAAATGCAATTACAGAGGCAGCATGTTTTAATAATCCGCCTATAAAATATAATCCCATTTCACTTAAGCCTGCATAGCCGCCGCCAGCAAATAAGGGCTTGCCCTTTTTCCACAAACTGGTGTGAACATGCATTCCGCTACCATTATCACCAAAAATTGGTTTTGGCATGTATGTAACAGACTTTCCATTTTTCTTAGCTGTATTTTTAACAATATATTTAAACATTAGTAATTGATCTGCTGCTTTAACTAAAGGCTGAAATCTTAAATCAATTTCACATTGACCGCCGCTGGCAACTTCGTGATGTTGGGCTTCAACAGCAATTCCGCTTCCGATTAAATTTTGTACCATTTCATTTCTTAAATCCATTAAAGCGTCGGTAGGAGGAACAGGGAAATACCCTTCCTTATATCTTGGTTTATATCCCAAATTTGGGCCTTCATCTTTACCTGTATTCCATCTGCCTTCGATCGAATCAACTTGATAAAAGCTGCCATTAGGTTTTGAATCAAACCTTACATCATCAAATATAAAAAACTCAGCTTCAGGGCCAAAGTAAACTGTATCTGCAAGTCCTGTAGAATTCAAATAGGCTTCGGCTTTTTGGGCAATGTTTCTTGGACACCTTGAGTATTTTTCTTTAGTTGCCGGTTCATAAACATCACAAATCAAGCTGACAGTCGGGGCAATAATAAATGGATCAACAAACATCGTATTTGGATCAGGAATGATCAACATGTCACTTTCATTTATTGCTTTCCATCCTCTGATAGATGATCCGTCAAATCCAAATCCATCTTCAAACGAACCTGCATCCAGCTGGCTTACCGGCACAGTAAAGTGCTGCCACTGTCCAGGGAAATCCATAAACTTCAAATCAATAAATTCAATTTTTTTGCTTTTTACAAAGCTCAAAACATTATCTATGGGGGAGTTAGTTTTAGCCATATAACGTCCTTTTATTTTTATTTTTAATTAAATGAATTACTAAATCTCTATAATATTAGTTTCTTTCATTACAGATAAAACATAGGTTGTTTTAGTTGATACAACTCCCGGCCATGACTGCATATCTCCCAAAAGCTTTTCCAACGATTCAGTATTTTTAACTACTGCTTTTAAAAGATGAGAGCCTTCGCCGAGTATAGAATAACATTCTAAAATTTGAGGTATCTTTTCGACTTTGGTTATAAACCCTTTATAATATTTAGAGGATTCCATATTAATGGTTATGTATGCAGTTATATCATAACCAAAAGCCTTTTTATTTAATTTTGCATAATACCCTTCAAGTATCCCTTTTTCTTCCAGCTTATGCAAACGTTCGCTAACAGATGGGATTGATAACCCCACTTCCTCGGCAAGTTGATTTCTTTTTGTCCTGCCGCCGCGTTGGAGTGTGTTCAATATTTTAATATCTAAGTCATCCAGCATATTATTCCTTATTTTTTAAGGCAAATGTTTTAGTGGTTTCAAATATATAATGTTATTAATTGCAAATCAA
>CAZRMA010000471.1:0-3456 GCA_964600655.1 uncultured Ignavibacteriaceae bacterium | reverse complement strand
ACTAAATTATTTACAAATTCATCCTTTGCTAATTTTGAATAGAGAGCTAAACCCCAAAGCGACATGTCTAAATCGTAACCGAAATCAATACCATACTTAGTTCCTCTTATTCTGTTTCCTTCGCCGGTAAGAAAATAATCTTCATCAAATTTTGCCGCGACAATCATAGCAAGTTCTTTAGATTTTATTACATAAGCTGAGTCATTAATAGTTTGAAAAGCAATCATTAAAGATGCAGTTGATGTTGCACAATAATTTATACTTGCAAAAACCGGATTGATGTTTTTTGTAATCCAATCAGCAGCCTTTTTAATTGAATGTATCCATTTTGCATTTTCTTTTTTTGACAATTCATTTTTCAAAACAGGGTAAGCAGCAGATAATGATAAAAGTTGGTCAGTTGTGGTGCCTGTCCACTTAGATGGAGTTTCGTACCAGGAACCATCTTCATTTTGTTTTTTAATCAGCCAATCAGCAGTTGATAATGCGGCTTTAAGATATTTTTCATTTCCACTTTCTTTGTATGCAACTGTAAATGGTAAAACTGATTCTGATGCCCGAGTGTGGTAATCAGCGCAAGCTTTGCAATACAATGCACCATAATTCTTATCATTTAAGTTTTGATTTTGAAGATTTATTAAATTGTCTGCCAGGATTAATAAATTTTTAGTGCATTCTTTTTTTAATGAAACTGATTGATCAATTTGAAATGAAGTTAAAATGAAAATGCTTAAGACAAACAGTAAAAATCTTATATAAATATTATTTATGATATTCTTCATTTAGTTTATCAATCAACCTAAGCTTGCAGTGAATAAACCAATGCCAATAATTATAACTACAAGTACTATTGCTGCACCAAATCCATAAACATCTACTTTATATTTTTTTAGTGAAAATTTATTTTTAAGTGATAGTAAATCAACCATTAGCAGACTTTCACCTTCATCTTCTTTAGATGATTTCTTAATTACTTTATTTTCTTCAATAATTGCATCCACAGGAACGCCATCAAGAATCATATCAATACCAGCTTCCTTTAATTTATATTCCTCTCCAACGGGAGTGTGAAGCAGTGCATAAAATTTATCAAGCTTTTCTTTGGGTTCAGGCTTTGTTAAAAAACTGGTAATTATAAATGATAAGAAACCCAGAGGAAGATAGATAGTTATTTGCCATGCTATGCTAAGTCCAAGACCAAAATCAAAATATTTCCCTACATAAAGAGAAGATAAAATAGTTACAATCAAGCTTACCCAAACACCATATCTGTTTGCTCTTCTCCAGATTACAGCCATCCAAAATGCGATTCCGAAAAATGCTGTTAATTGCCAAACTATCTTCAATCCTTCAACTACATTTGGAAGGAGTAAAGCAAAAACAACTCCGCCTAATACTATAAAAAAGGACGAGAATCGAGCTACCTTTAAATAATGACCTTCGTCTCGATTTTTACTTAAATATTTTTGATAAAAATTTCTTGTGAAAAGAGCTGATCCACCAACCATAAAATTATGACATGCAGCCATAACAGCAGCTGACATCGCAGCAACCATTAACCCAATTAAACCGGAAGGCAATAAATTAACAACTGCAACTCCAAAAGCAAGTTCTCTGTTTTGTGAAGTTAATCCTGGAAAAAGAGCAGCGGCAAAAACCCCTACGAAAGCCCAGCCTAAAGTCGCTATTCTTTTCATAAAATTACCGTACGTCCATCCGGTTCTGCAATTTATTTCAGTTTTACCGGCACCGCCCACAGACATATGATGAGGCTCTACAACAATCCCAACCAAGCTATTAATCACAACAGCAATTATAAAAAACAAGGTCACCTCATTGGGCGCAACAAAGCTAAACATGTGACTTGGCAAGTCAGACTTTATTGCAGAAATCCCTCCAGCTATATTTATTGCAAACGGAATGAGTAAAAAGGAAAGAATAAGAATAAACAATCCTTGAATTACATTAACTACCATAGCAGAAACTAATCCGCCTAATACGCTGTATCCAAGAAAAACTACCACTAAAATTAAAACAATAATATTTGTAGGAATATTTGTGACTGCTTCTATAGCTGTTCCTGTTCCTTTTAGCATTAAGCCTACGTTTAAGGTAAAATAGAATAAGCCCATTGCCGCATAAGCAGCCCCTAATTTTTTCCCATATCTTTCTTCAAAGAAATCGCCGGTGGTTATATATCTTAATCTTCTGTATATTGGAGCAAGCAGCCAATAGAACGGTGTATTAAAAATGTAAAGCCATTGATACCAAATTCCGGCAAGCCCTATTTGATAACATGCCCCACTGACAGCTACCGCCTGATCAGTTCTTGTGCCGGCACCGAGCGCATTTGTGATCATCATAATTTTACCGAATCTTCTGCTGCCCATAAAATAGTCGCCGGTTGACGAAACTTTTTGTTTAGTCCACCATCCCAAATAAATAATTAATGAGATATAAGCAAAAATCACTATAAGGTCTAAAGGAGTTAATCCATATATCATAATTGCGGTAAAATTAATTTTGAATGGATAATTGATTATTTATTTTATTTCTTATTCACTTTCCAGATTTCTTTCAATTTGAATGCAGCACTTTTAGGTGCTCTTTCACGAGTAAATATTCCTTTAAGATTAAGAACCACTCTTCTGAAATGCTGAGGCGTTCTGAAATCTGCGAAATTCCAAACTTGCTCTCCGATTGTATAAGACTTTGAGCGAATAACATCTATATACATTTCAATTAATTTTGTTTGATATTCTTCAGTAAACATTTGAACTGATGTAGAATGAAATCCCGGCATTGTGTCCGAACCAAATTCTGTTAATAACATGGGCTTATTGTAAAGCTTATAAATTTCATCCATCTCTTGCGAAAGCTTTTCACATGCATATTCAAGCATACCTGGATGTTCATACCAGCCATAGTATCTATTTATGGAAAGTATATCGCTAAATTCAAAAACCGGATCATTAACTCCCGCTCGAGTGCAATTTGGAACTGTAAGCGGCCGCGAATTATCCAATGATCTTGTGTAATCAAAGATTTCTTTCCAATATTTTTTCCCGGTTCCATCATAGTAACTTTCATCACCAACAATATTCGGTTCATTTCCAACCGACCAGACAATTACTGAAGGATGGTTATAATCTCTTTCAACTAATCTTCTAATAAATTCTAAATGATTTTTCTTTGTGTTTTCATTTACGTAACGGAAATCAAGACTTACGGCAGGAACTTCATCAATAATCAGAATCCCTTTTTTATCCGCATAAAACATTATCTCTTCCGCATAAGGGTAATGCGAAGTTCTAAATGAATTTGCATTTATCCATTTTAGCAGTTCAAAGTCCTTCACCATTAAAGGAAGAAAAAGTCCCTTGCCAATTGCAGAATAATCTTCATGTTTACCAAAGCCTTGTAAATAAATTTCTTTTCCATTTAATAATAATTTAT
>CAZRMA010000470.1:0-3463 GCA_964600655.1 uncultured Ignavibacteriaceae bacterium | reverse complement strand
AACACCCTAAAGTTTTTACATCTATAAATTTAGAATATATTTTTTACGGAAAAAATATTAATGAAAAAGATGTTGAAAGAGCAATCGAACTTTCGCAGACAAAATACTGCGCTGTTACACAAATGCTGATAAAGTCAGTGAATATTACTCATACTTACAAAATAATTGAAAGTGATTAACATAAATATTAACTATTAATCTAAATAGCGCTATTAAATAGTAATTGAAAATAATTCTATGCTCTTGTTTTATACTAGTCTAATTTCAAAATTTATGTTTAACAGCTTATAATATTTCTAAATTACAATTATTATTAGCTTATCATTTAAATTTTTCTGTGTTTATAACGGAGTTATTTTCGCTGCTGAGTATTTCATACCAATTTATTTTTCTTGTCAAAAACATGATGCAGGCCAATATTAAGAAGAGAGCGATAGTTCCCAACAGAAGTGAATAATCTTGCATTTGCAAAATTGTGTACATAAATCCGTAGAACACTAGCAGCATACTGCCAATTAAGATTCCTAGTTTGGTTTTTGAATATATATTAGCAGTATAGAAACTTATCAAACCGATGACAAGTAAACTCGATATCAGATAAGAATAATCAAATCGAATATATTCTGATAAAGCAAGAAGAATTGAATAAAAAATAATTAGTGATAATCCAATTAGTAAATATTGAATAGGGTGAATAACTACTTTACTAAAGATTTCAATCATGAAAAAACTCACAAATGTAAGCAGGATAATCAGCATACCATATTTTGAAGTTCGCATAGTCTTTTGATATTCATCCACAGGAATAAGAAGTTTCACTCCAAATGCTGAAGGATATAATTCATAAGTTTTATTGTACCATTCTTGCGGAAAATTTCTGTTGAATTGATTTATTTTCCATTCTGCGTCAAAGCCATTGTTTTTTTGGCTGCTTGCTGATGGGAGAAATTCACCTATGTAACTTGGATTATTCCATCCTGATTTCATATGTACTTCAGTAATTTTCCCAACTGGAAGAAATTCAAGATTTTCACTTCCTTTTAAGTTAAGCGTTAGCTCAAAATTGTATTTTGAATTCCTATTGTTAAAATCTACGTTTGTATAAAATCCACTTTTAAATACTTCTTTATCTTTTAATCCCGGATACACTTCTTTCATCAATCCGTTCCAATTCAATAAGATTGTATCTTCTATGCCTTTTAAATCGGATACATTAAATGATAGAATTTTTTCGTCCTTATTCTTAATAATATCTTCAAGATTAATTTTGTCTAAATTTTCCAAATTGAAACTGCCGGTTATATTAAGCTCTGTTTTATAAATGATTACTTCATAAATTCCTCTATGTTTTTTTTCCGGAAATACTTTTGATTCTATTTTAATATTTTCGGGTAGAAGATAATATTTATCTTGCTTTTGAATTTTTAGCCCTGCATGGTTTTCAACCAAATGCTTATCGAGAATTGAAAGAATTGGCCCGCCGACAATTTGAGTGCCTGCCCAATTCTGGTTTATTTCTGTTGTAACTTTTTCGCGGTTAATTTGTCTTTCCGTTATTAGCGACTGAATCATAGTCAAAGGAATAATTAATAACAGAATGATTGCAGCAGTTATGATAATCCGGATGATAATTGAATCCCGTTTCATTTAATTTTCTCCCTGAGTATATATTTTCAAAATAAGCCTGGACCATTAAATAGTCTGCTAACAAAAAGTGGTCATTGAATTTGTTTAATTAATTTTTCCAGTGCGTCAAGATGTTCTGAAAATTCCTTTCTGCCTTTATCTGTTGCCGAATATGAAGTAGATGGTTTCTTCCCGATAAATTTCTTTTTTACTTTTATATAATTATTCTTTTCAAGAACATTAATATGTGAAGCAAGATTCCCGTCGGTTATTTCCAGCATTTGTTTTAATAAGTTAAAATCAATGGTATCATTTACCATCAATGTAGACATAATTGCCAACCTTACTCTACTCTCAAATGCTTTATTTAAATTTTCAATTATTGTTTTCACTTTTCATACTTTAAATACATGTAAATACCGTATACAATATGTAACGCGCCGAAGCCAATCGCCCATAAAATTAATCCGAATGTAATACCCGCAAATAGTCCCAAAATAATTTCTAGGAATGCTAGATAACGAATTTCATTCATGAGGTACTTGCTTGCATTCAATAATGCGAGCCCGTAAAAGAGGAGAGTAGACGAAAAAATTAATTCGGGAATACCTTTATACCATAGCACTAAGGAAAAAAGTCCACCGGCAGCAAGCGGAATCAATAAGCTTATTAATAAATATTTTGTCGCCGCTGTCCACACCGGCAGATTCTTTTTTTTCGCGTTTCGTGTTGTAAAAAATATTGCCAGTACGAGAGCAGATATTAAAACAACAGCCGCTAATGAAATATAAAAGGCGGGGAGGCTTTCTGTTACTCCAAATTCTTTAACTTCCCGGAACTTCAATAGGACAAAATACGAACCAACCAGGGCCACAATGCCCGCACTGATCCCGGATAATCCGCTTAGGGATAAAAATTTTGAAGATTTTTCCATCATTGATCGGATTTCGGAAAGATCATTTAAACGGTCGTCAATCTTCTCCATAAAAATAAATCCTTAATTGTATTAAAAAGTACTTTGTAATACAAAGTTAAATTATAAGAGGATCAGTGTCAAGTGAAAATTTTGAGATTGGCTGATTAATTTTTTTTTAATTAAAAAACCTATCTGCCTTTGGCGGAATCTTTTACAGTACAACAACCTTTCATAAGAAACTTTACATGGAAATAAAAATACTCAAATCCTAAAATTGCCGAGAGCGAAATAGTTGTCGCTTTGAGTAAACCATAAAGGTACGCCTTTATTCATCAGGGTAATGACATTTTTATATAAGAAATTACTGAAACATAAAAACTTTCAAATGTTTTATTTTAAGCAATAAACACACTTATTTGTAGGATGTCATTAGTAGCCGCGGGTTAGTAATTTTTTGAATACTTATTAAATAAATCTTTGGCTTTTAAATGGTTATAAACATCTTCTAAAAAACTAAAATAATTTTCTATGCTTCCTTTTCTTGAATGAATATTATAGCTTAAGTCTTCATATAGTTTGCTAAAAGAAGGGAATGTGCTTAAAAGTTTTTTATCTAAGGATTCATTATACATTTTTGTTAATTCATCGCCTCTTTTTTGATCCTCAAAAGGAAGTTTTAATATATTTTTTATAAAATACAAATAAGGATATTTGTGCTCAATCTCAAATCAGATTGACATTTTCAAAAAAAATTTTAATATAATAAATACAAACTCGGATAAATCAACAGAAATTTATTCTTATATAGATCTCTGTTTCCTAGAAATAATAATAAAAACAATATCTAATTAACAAGTAAGATTTTGATTGCTTTATTCCCTTTTATAAGCATAAGTCTTGCAATACTAGTTTATATTGCAA
>CAZRMA010000469.1:0-3465 GCA_964600655.1 uncultured Ignavibacteriaceae bacterium | reverse complement strand
GAAATCTTTGCAATATTAGAATTACCAACTCCATCAACCTTGCCGGGAGAAATGCCTTGAATTTTATTTGACCAGCCTGAGGGTGCTTCTTGTACTTCAATCCCAATCCCACACCCTTTGAGATATGATGCTGATTCAATAGTCCAAGAAACAGTATTAGAACCTGCATCTGCAGTCTTGTAAGCACCATCAGAACGCAAATGATTACTTGGTGCTAGTAAAGCCCACAAGGGAACTTCTGGACTGTCAGGGGGCGCAAGCTTGCCCTGTAAAATTTCCCTATTAACCCAACTACCAATTAAAATAGAGTTATCATATAAAGTTGTCCAAGATATAGAAACAGATGACATAGTACCACTATATGTAGTAGTGGTGTTTGAAGCAATAAGAGTTGTCTGATCTACACCAAAAAGACTTATTGCCCCAATAAACAAATTCTGAGTTGCAGAATCAAGAGTCACAACTATATCTGCTGTTGTTGAAGGAGGATTAACCAAATACCAGACTTCAATTCTTGTCCCTCCACTTTCAACTGAGTTTAAGTAAGTTAGGTTCGTACCCCCAAAAGTAACGCTACTAACCGGTTGAACGGCAAGTCCATTATAATAGTCGCTTTCATTAACATAAACAACTAATAATCTATTTGAATATGAACCAACCGCAAAATTTGAAAGAGTCCCTGTATCTGAGGTTACTATATCCCCAACATAATCACTATTAGCAATTGGCATTAGTATCTACCTGCTAAATTTGTTAATGCAGTTTTACCCGCAGTTAAATAAGTATCCAATTCAGCAACCTTGTCGGGATAATCAGCTTTATAAGCTGCAAGCTTGTCCATCTGATCTTGAATAGATTTGATTTGATTGGGAACTGTATCAACGATAGTTTTAACAGTGCGGCACATATCATTGAATTTAGCTGTTTCAACTGCAGTCATTGGCATAAGAATTCTCCTGTATTATTTTAAAAAAGATTCTGACTTACCCAGCTGATTCTGAGAATTAGTAAAGAGATTTTTCAGAACATAGGCGAGACCGGCTGCAAGGCCGGGACCAAGGAAAGCATAAATCTGTTGAAGAGAAGGGAGCAATCCGGTTTGAAGAATGTCGATTACTCCCTGCAATACAACTGTAAGAATTGCAACAAGGACACCTTTGCCGAGATCGAGCCAATTGATCTTTAAGAATTCGCTTTGCATTTGTGTACTCCTTTTTTTTGTTTAAGATATTTCTATAAATGTTTGATCAGGATTAAAAAATAAAACTGTTGCGCTGAGAGCATAACCGATAATTCTAACTATCTGGCCGGAGGAACTGGGTTTTGTTTCAGTGATTTGTCCTGCGAGTGTATCAATAAAATAAATTGAGCCGGTTATAAGTTCGGAAGTTGTGAATCGCCCCATTAAAATAAATTCACCATTTGCATTTGCATTGATAGAAGCGTTTGCCAGGGCAAACATTCCGGCGGCTGTGGATTGCGCGCTTGCATTAGCTTTCCAGAATTTTCCGTCTGACTTTAAATAGCAGAGATCCCCTGCAGAGAGATTTTCACCAGCTGTTAAAATTTCAGTAATTGGTTTGGCGTTAAGGTCCAGAGGTCCGCCAAGCTGCGGGGTAGTGTCATCTACCAGATTGGCAAGTGTGCCGACAACAGGTAAAGTTTGTATATCTTCATCAGTAACTTCTAATGTTTTAAGAAAGTTGCGTATTCGGCGCATAAAATAAAAAGCTCATTTTTATTTCAGCAAAACTCTGATTAGTTCATCTGCTCCGGAAGCAGCATCAAGGGAATCACCATTTTTTTCACCGGCAGATACGGGAATGGCTTTTCCGCTAGCATCAGCTTCAACAGGATCTCCCTGAGAAACAGCAGCTCCGGATAATACGAGGGCTACGCCGTTTGTCATTACAGGCATTTCCTCGCCTGAAAGGGTGTCTGCATTTGAAACTCCTAATGACTTGGCACCTGCAGCGCAAAGAGCGCCATCAAAACCAACGAAAAGATTTTTATCAATATCTGCTGCTGCATCTATTGAGAGTATTAAGACAGGTTGTTCAGTGTACATTTATTACCTCTTATTTTTTTTCTTTTTTAAATTGGTGTTAGGAGCTGCATCGTCTTTAGAGGCAGGCGAATCAATTTCAATTAAATATTTTGAAAAATCCTTTTCATTTTCTTTAGGTATAGATTGACCTTCTTTATAGAATCTTCCTTTAATGACTGCATCGGTTCCTTTTAAAACTTTCATAAACTATACTCCGATTATGTGTTGGTAGAGTTAATTATATACCCGGCATCAGAGCCGACAATTTTAGGAATAAAAATATCCGTGTTCCTGACAAACTGAACTTTTCCATCCTTGTCGTAGGTATCTACGACAGGATTGCCTTTCTTTCTCAAAGTGTAGGCGAATGCCGGTTCATAGTAGCTTCTTTCAACATCAGATCTTTTTGTGGGGACATAGGCAAGGATTACATTATCAGCCCATACGTCAATGAAATCTCCGTTATCGTTGGAATAAACAGAATCACCGACATAAAGCTGTTCGAAATCAAAAAGCTGGCGAAGTAATTCGTGTGATATAACCGAGTGGCTTGTGTATTTAATTCTATCAAGTACGGCCGGATGATTTTTTAATGCGCCGTAAGCAGTTGCACCGATTACACAGACATTAGGTCGCTTTGCGATTTTGGCCCTGACTGCTTCCTTGCCTGTGTCAAAGATTAAGAAAGGATCAGAGGTCGGGTCATCGAACTTGGAACCTGCGCCGACAGTAACTTTATTTCCTGAGGGATAATTGCCTAAGTCCTGGCAGAGATCAGCTATAAGTTTTTCAAGCCTTAAAGCTATTCCATCTGTTACGACTTCCGTTGCATGTATTTTCAAGGGAGTTACATCATCATCGATTTCCCTGTAATCCATTGGATAAGATAGATCGTGTTCAGTAAGAGAAAAGTCAATGGTAGTTTTTCCATCCGGACTTATAACATTGGACTGCGCCCTGATTGCTCTTTCTGTGTTATAGATTTTGAAGGCTTCTTTAGAGAACTGCGGGATTTTCCCTCCCTCTTTATCTACACGAACTACGGGGAAAAGATTCGTTCCAACTAGTGAAGCGTTTTTGTATCCCCTGGCTAACTGGGTTAATACAGGATCTACTAATCTGTTTTTTATTGTGCTCATAATTTTTCCTTAAGATTTAATAATTATTCGGTCAATTTTTTCAAAGAAAAAGATTTCTTTCCCGCAAAAGCGGAATCGAAATGACAGCCAGGGTATAACTCAAATTTTTAGACATCCGTGGTTGCAAGTTTTAATGCAGATAAATAGGGGATATCCTTCTCTTTCATTTTCCTCAATACTTTTTTGTGCAGAGAATTAGAATTCTGATCAACTGCCAAGCCGCCGTAATCGTCATCAACTAAATTTGTGTCCGGTTCATCTTCCGGTTTCTCAGCGAAT
>CAZRMA010000468.1:0-3479 GCA_964600655.1 uncultured Ignavibacteriaceae bacterium | reverse complement strand
GTAAAACCATCGGATTTTCCTAAATATGGGTAATTAAATTTTATAACAAATTCAGGAAAATATTTTTTAAAACTTGATTTCAGCAAACGCGATATTTCTTTTTCCAATTTGCTTTTAGGATTAAATAGAATTCCTATATCAGCAATTCTTTTTTTATTATTGAGTGTAGGCGTAAATGTATGTATAGATAAGTGCAATATCCTTTTATTATTACAATTTGCACTTACAAATTGTTCAATGGTTAATCTATATGGATTATAATATTTGTTTACAATCTCATCCTTCTGCGAATCGATTAAATCTCTTGTAAATTTAGAGAATAATTTTTTACTATGAATAGACCTGTTTGCCTCAATTAGTAATCTGGATATGGGAGTGCTCAATGAAAAATCAGCAAGAGGCGATAACTTGTTAAAAATTATGGAAGCACCAATATCATAAGCTTTGTGCGTATTTAAGACAGAATATTCTGAAGAAAAATATTTAATGAATTTTTTGGGAATTTTATTTCCCGCATGTTCACAAGTGATTAAAGTCAGCATTATAAGGTAAACAGCTTATTTTCTTTTAGACAATTGGCTAGCATTTGATAGACAGAAATAATATTCATTTCAGAATAATCATTATTAAGGTTTTTAATAATTCTGGTTGAAAGTGTTCCTTTAGACATAATAATATCAATAATGGCTTTAAATTCCTCATACCCGGTAAAATCAATTTCTGATATTAACTTTTCTAAAATGTTTTTCGCAGATGATTTTGGAGGCAAATTAAAAATAGTTAAATAATTCTCATCAGTGATGATAGTATCTTCACCATTCCTAATAACATTATTGTAAATTGCAGCTAATGAATTTTCAGTCCACTGCTTTTGCACTTCATATTTTATCAACTTTTCATTTACGAAGTTTTTTAAAGATTCAATAATTACAAAGGCAATTGCTAAATCAGCTATTGGTGACTCCTGGATATCTATGATTCTTATTTCAAAAGCATTTCTGTCGAAACGCGCAATGGCGCCCCGTGAATTCAGCCATTCATTTTGAAGAATATTTTCTTTATCGAATTCAGCGATATCTTTATAGATTTTTTTTAGTATAATATTTTCATAGTCCTGTTTTGAAAAAGCTCTTTCAGGAATAACAACACCGCCTATTGATGGGACTAATTTTTGATTTTGTGCATATTCCAATAAACGTGCATCTTTATAACCCGTAACACGGCCGTCTAAAATTGGTGTACTCGCTGTAAGAGCCGGAATAATAGGCAATAAAATTCTTATTGCGGCGTGTAATCTTCCGAACTCATCATCATTTGCAAATGGCAAGTTCAGATGAATACTTTGTAGATTAGACCAGCCATGTCCCTTACATCCAAATATCCTGTTATAAGCTTCGTATACAGCATTGTATTCATGAGGCCAAAGTTTTGTTTCTTCAAATGGATTCATTAAAGGATGAGCTCCGGTGGGGAGGAGCCCCGAATTAAATTCACTTAAATAATCGTTTATTTTTCTAATACTTGTGAGAAATGATTCGTCTAAATATTTTAAGGTTGTTACAGGTTCAGGAGTTTTTAATTCGATTACATGAAGAACTAATTCATTTGACCAGCCAATATTTTCGTATTCAGTATCGGAAGTATAAATTCCTGTGAGAGATTTAATTACTTCATCAGCAATAGGATTAATTTTTAATGATTGTTTATTAACAATCATATATTCAAGTTCAATGCCCGCGGCTTGAAATAGATGAAGAGGGGAATTCATATACTTAGTTCTCTCTCTTTTCTTGAACTCTCTATTCTTTCTTTGAACACACGCATAATTTCATAATAAAGATGTTCTCCCATAATTTGGTCTTCTACTCCGACATCAATGCTGGGATTATCATTCACTTCAATAACAAGGGGTTTCTCATCTATTTCTTTTACATCAACACCATAAAGTCCTTTCCCGATAATATTAGCAGATCTTAATGCAGCAGAAACAATTTTCTTGGGCGCTTGATAAACAGGAACTGTTTCAAAATTTCCATATTTATTTTTCCCATGAATTTTCCAGTTGTAAATTTGCCAGTGGTCTTTTGCCATAAAATATTTACAAACATATAATGGCCTGCCGTCTATTATTCCAATTCTCCAGTCAAACTCTGAGTATGTAAATTCCTGGGCAATTATCAAATCGGATGTTTCAAAAATTTTATTAACTTCAATTTTAAATTGTTCCTGATTTTCTACTTTTATTACTCCAAGTGAAAAGGAGCTATCGGGCTGTTTAAGTACAATTGGGTAAGATAACTCAGTAAATGAAATATTTTTATTGTCTTTATGTAAAATTAATGTTTTAGGTGTAGGAATATTGGCATTGGAAAGCATTTCTGCTAAATAAACTTTATTAGCACATCTTAAAATTGAATAAGGATCATCGATTACTACCAGGCCTTCAGTAAAAGCCCGTCTTGCAAAACGGTAAGTATAATGATTTACAGAAGTAGTTTCTCTAATAAACAAAGCATCAAATTCCGGGAGCCGTCCATAATCTTCTTTTGTTATTAATTCACATCTGATGCCTAATTCTTCTCCGGCATTGATAAATTGTTGAATAGCTTTTTTATTGGATGGCGGTTCTTCTTCTTCCGGATTAACTAATATTGCTAAATCATATGCAAGCATTGATACTTTAGGAGAATGAATCCTTTGTTTGTTAAAGAAAGATGCCGCAAATCCTTCGATGTAACTAAGATGATTTGTGGGAATATCGTTGACAGGAATAACCGAAATATTATTTAACAACCATTTGTTTTTATTATAAACAAAATGAGCCTTCATTAAAGGTGCCTGAAATATGCTGGAAATTTGAGCCGCTAATTTTGAATATTGCTTGGCAACATTTTGACCGAAATAAATACTCAATGTAAAATCTTCGGCTTTAATTTTAGATAAATTCTTTTGAATAAGTTCATCAAAATCGTCTGATATTGATCGAACAATGCTTTGTGTTTTAAGGTCTTGAATAGTAGAAACATTTGGAAAGATTCTGTGACCTCTTGCTTCGGCTAATAGTGAAACATAATATCCGGTTGACTGATATTTATATGATCTGCAGAGGTTAAAAACTCTTGCCGATTTAATTTCCGAAAATATTTTATCGGTTAAATAAGATTTAGCTTCAATTATATCAATGTTTTTAATTTTGAAGCTCCAATCTTTAAGATTGTTAACAATTACAAAAGTTTTCATATTAGTTTATTTTGGTTCTACGATTAATAAATTTGCATCAAAAGTTACGATAGCAAGCATAACAGCATTAAGCAGTCTTGCAGTTTTAACTTTATAATAATTCTTATTTGATATTGGATTGGTTTTGTATGGATCAGCTACTAAAATATTTTCTCCATCATCGTCAAATCCTTTTAAAATTACAAAATGGCCCATTGGTTCTCCCTCTAAGTCATTAAAAACTGACTTATCATTGTTAT
>CAZRMA010000467.1:0-3504 GCA_964600655.1 uncultured Ignavibacteriaceae bacterium | reverse complement strand
GATTTCACAAAATCAATTTCAACTCCATCTTTTTGCAAATTCAAAAAAGGATAAACGTTTGCCGGGAATTCAATATCATTTAATAAAATCCTATCACCTTTGTTCCATTTAATGCTTTGAGCAAGAACATTTAAACCATTTGTAGTATTATCAACGAACGCAATTCTACTTGAATCAGTATAAATTAATTCACCAAGCATTATTTTCGTATTTTCAAAAACTTTCAACATTGTCTTATAATCATCAATATTGGTTTCGCTTTTTTGTTTAATAAGCTCACTTATTGTTTCCACAACTCTAATAGACAAAGGGCTTAAAGCTGCATGATTCATATAAATCATATTATTCAACATGTATGGGAAATAGCCTCGAGCTTTTTTAATTTGGGTGTCATTCAACATGATTAACCGATTTTTTTTATATTTTTGAAAATCAAATCAATAATAATTAGATTTTAGACCACAATCTAATTTTTTGTCGGTGATTAGATTCACTTTTTTAAAATTTGAACCACAGGAAAATTAATGACAAAACCCCGCAGCACCAAACCAAAAGAACTTAAAAGCAGTGAACTTAGATGGAATTGTGATCCAAAAATTTTTGATTTTGAATCCACAAAAGACCTTCTGCCTCTCGAAGGAATTCTTGGGCAAGAGCGTGCATTAAAAGCAATCAAGTTAGGTGTGGAAATTAAAAGCCCCGGCTATAATATTTATATTGCAGGATTATCCGGTTCAGGCAAGGCATCTTCGGTTAAAGAAATACTTGAGAGAGTTTCCAGTGAATGCCTGCCTCTAAAAGATTACGCTTATGTGAATAATTTTAAAGACAGTGACAGGCCTATCTTATTAACATTCGATAGTGGGAAGGCGAAGGAATTCAAGAACGACTTATACTCTTCCATAGATATTCTTAAAAATAGAATTCCACAATCGCTTGATAATGAAATGTTCACAACTCGTAAAAAGAAAATTGTTGAACACTATAATCAAAAAGAACACGAGCTTTTTGGAAATTTTGAAGACAAACTTAGCAAAGAAAATTTTTCACTTGGTCAAATTAAAGTAGGAGAAGTTGTACGCCCGGACTTGCTGCCAGTAATCGATAATAGTCCCATACCGATTTATCAACTTGATGATAAAATAAAAGAAGGAAAAATTTCAAAGGAGGAAGCACAGGAAGTTATCAAGAAATATAAGTCACACCAGCAAGAACTTCAGGCAATATTTAAAAAAGGATTGAAGCTTAGCCAGGAATTTCAGACAAAACTTTTAAGGATTGAAAGAGAAACTGTCGAAATTGTTGTAAAAAGTGTTGTTGAAAATTTAAAAGATGAATACAAGAATGAAAAAATTAATGATTACTTGAGTCAGGTTGAAGAAGACATTCTAGATAATATTCAAATCTTTAAGGGCCTAAAGCCTGAACAAGATACGACCGAAGACGGTTTATTAATTGATTACTTCAAAGTTTATGAAGTTAATGTAATTCTTGATAATACCGAATCAAAACAATGCCCCGTAATAATTGAAACATCTCCATCATTTACAAATATTTTCGGAACTATTGAAAAGTTAAGCGATGGAAGAGGAGGCTGGTACACGGATTTTACAAAAATAAAAGCAGGTTCCTTACTAAGAGCTAACAACGGTTTTTTAGTTATAAATGTAAATCATCTTTTAGAAGAACCAGGAGTTTGGCGTGTATTAAAAAGAGTTTTAAGCTATAGGAAATTAGAGATACAGGAACCACCAGGTTACTTTCAGATGGCTACAACAATGCTTAAGCCCGAGTCAATAGAAATTGATGCAAAAATAATTTTAATTGGAAGTCAGCATATATATTCTATGCTTGCAAATTATGAATATGATTTTAAAAAAATATTTAAAGTTAAAGCGGATTTTGATTATGAAATAAAACGGAACGATGAAGTGCTCGTTAAATATGCACAAGTTGTCAAGAAATTAATCAAAGATGAAGGGTTGCTCGATTTTGATAACAAAGCCATTGCCGCTTTAATTGAAATATCAGCGAGGTATGCTGGACAAAAGGATAAATTGACAACACGCTTTTCTCAGATTGCCGATCTTGCGCGCGAAGCAAGTTTTTGGGCAGGCGATGATGGTTTTCAAGTTGTTAGCGATGCACACATTCGAAAAGCATTTGCTGCAGCAAAAGACAGACATGGAATGCTTGAATCAAAAATTACAGATATGCTTACAGAAGAAACTATTTTAATTGATACAGATGGAGAAAGGATTGGCCAGATTAATGGACTCGCAGTTTACAATGCAGATTTTTATTCCTTTGGCAGGCCAACGAGAATAACGGCAACAGTTTCTCTCGGAGGCGGAAGCATAATTAATGTTGAACGTGAAGCCGGCATGAGCGGCAGGCATTACAATAAAGGAGTTCTAATTATTTCAGGATACTTCAGAGAAACATTTGGACAAGATCAACCTTTATCATTTAACGCTAATTTAGTTTTTGAACAATCTTACGGAACAGTTGATGGAGATAGTGCTTCATGCGCTGAAATATTTGCTCTTGTTTCTACATTAGCCGGGCTGCCAATCAAACAATCAATCGCAGTCACTGGGTCACTCAACCAAAAAGGAGACGTGCAGCCAATCGGTGGAGTTAATGAAAAGATAGAAGGATTTTATGATGTTTGTAAAGCAAAGAAATTAACCGGTAAACAAGGTGTAATTATGCCTATCCAAAATATAAAGGATTTAATGCTCCGCGAAGATATTATTGCATCGGTTGAAAAAGGAGAATTTCATATCTATCCCATCGAAAGAGTAGAAGAAGGAATTGAAATTCTTACAGGGGTAAAATCAGGCAAAAGACTTCCTAAAGGCGGCTACCCTGAAGGAACTGTTTTCGATTTAGTAGAGAAAAAAATTAAAGATCTTTATAGGAAATCTCGAGCAGGGAAAATGTCCAATAATACCGTTGTTACGCGAAAGAAAAGGAAGAAATGAGTATAAAGCTAAATGATATTTTTGCAAAGACAAAAATACTCTGCACATTAGGACCCGCAACTACTACTTCTGAAGAAATAAAAAATCTTATCTTCAACGGAATGGATGGAGCAAGATTAAATTTCTCACACGGTAATTATGATTTTTATCAGAAAGTTTTTGATAATATTAATCAGGCGTGTACTGAAACAGAGTCACCTATAGCAATTCTTTTAGATTTACAAGGGCCTAAAATACGAATCGGTGAATTAGCCGAAGATGAAATTGAAATCGAATCCGGCGATAAAATTGAAATTACAATTGATGATTTAAAGGGCACAAAAGAAATAATTTCTACTTCATACAAGCAACTGGTTGACGATTGTAAAATAGGTGAAGTTATTCTTATCGACGATGGGCTAATAAAATTAAAAGTAAATGAAAAGAAAAAAAGATCAATTATTTGTTTGATAGAAAACGGCGGGGTTCTTCATCCTAAAAAAGGTATGAATTTACCTGGAATGGAATTATCAACTCC
>CAZRMA010000466.1:0-3512 GCA_964600655.1 uncultured Ignavibacteriaceae bacterium | reverse complement strand
TGACTCCTCTCTGGCGCTGCGGAAAAAGTTTCTACGGCGCCAGTTTTGTTTTAGAGTGTACTAAAAATTTTGCAAACCGTTCTCTTTTTTAATTTATATGTTTTAATTTTGGGCTTGTCAGCTCAAAAAAAATAATAACAATTATTCCATGCTGAATAAATCTTTTATACTGGTAATTATTATTTCTTCATTCGCACTTGGTCAAGTAACCAGTGCAGATGCTGTGGTGACTGTTAATATGCTTTCTCCTTTGTCAATTGCAGCAGGTTCAGGGAATTTAGATTTTGGTGAAATAGTTTTAGCGGGCAGCCAGGTAACAAAAGCAATTCAACCCGTAGATGGTCAAGTATTTAATATTACAGGCCAGCCGAACTTACATATTACAATAACTTATAATTCAGTTACATTAACAAATTCACAATGGGCGTCCATTTATGGCGGGGCTATTGGAAATATAGCATTTGTTCCCAATGTTGAAACAAGTAATTTTAGAAAAGTAACAAGCGGAAAAAATTATAAACTTTCAAACAAAGGCACTATAGGTATATTAGATATATTAGTGGGTGGTACAATTACGGTTGCAGCAAATCAGCCTCAAGGCGATTACACAGGTTTATTTACAATAACAGTTTCATATTAATTAAATTGGATTTTCAAAAAAGTATATTCAAAACTCTTATTAGTAATCGAGCATTGTTAGTATTAATATTGTTTTTTTTATCTTCATTTAAGAGTTTCTCGCAGGTTTACGCCACAAAATATAATGACTTGGATTTTGGCGATGTATTTATTGGATATCCTGCAGATGTAAATCATACTGATGCCACTGCAGCAAAATTTAGTTTTTATCATTTTGTGTTTTTTAGAAGAGATATGCAGATTACTTTTTCGCTGCCTTCAGCATTGAAATATCAAGCATACAGTATTCCAATTATATTCGATGCATCACACTCTGCATGGTCTTATAACGACAATACACACGGTAGAACGAATTTTAATCCTCATTCCCCGTTATACATAAACAATGTTTGGCTTTTAACACCAATTTATGTTTGGCTAGGAGGAAAATTAAATTCAACAACCGGGGTTTCACCTGGAACATATCAAGGAACAATTATAGTAACAGTTGAAGTATTTTAATAACATGAAAAAATATATAATAATATTCTCATTCTTAATTATTACATCATTAAATGCTCAAGTAATTATTTCTCCATACATAGTTTATACAGATGTAAGTAATCGTTATGGAAGCTTAATTGTACAAAATGAATCTACAGAAATTTATGAAGTTAGTATTTCTTTTATTTTCGGCTATCCGGTTTCAGATTCTCTTGGAACTGTTTCAATGAAATATATTGATAATCCAACATCAGATGATCCTTCTATTGTTAATTGGATAAGGGCATTTCCCAAAAAATTTGTGCTTAATCCAAAACAAAGACAAATCGTTAGAATGAGTATTAGACCGCCAGCAAATATCAGTGATGGTACTTATTGGGCAAGAATAGTTACCTCTGCTGTTCCGCAGGCAACTAAAATTGATACTGTGAACAAAGGAGTAACAGCTAAGATTAAATTTGTGTTAAATCAGGTAACATCAATATTTTACAGAACAAATAACGTTACTACGGGAATTAAAATTGATGATGTTAATGTTATCAAAGACACGAATAAATTTATTTTAAGAACAAGTTTAGAACGAACAAACAATTCTCCTTTTATTGGTGATGTTGCTTATTCCCTGAGTGATTCTCTTGGCAACATTGTAAAAGAAGGGAAAGATTATGTTTCAGTTTATTTCGATTTAGTAAAAAATATAACTTTTGAATTTGACAAAAAGATTGATCCGGGTATATATAAAGCTGAGATAAAATTAATATCAAATGAAAAAGAAGATATACCGGAGAGTAAATTAAAATCTATTCCCCCAGTTACAAAAACTATAGAGATAGTAGTTAATTGAATGTGACTAAATATTTTTTATTAATATTTTTAATATCATTCGAGAATATACAGCCGCAAGCTGAGCAGAGGACCACTTCTCTTGCTTCACCTCATTTAATTTATCCTGGAGTTAAAAATTATCCCGGGGAAGTCATCAAATCTGAAACACCAATATTTCAATGGTCAAAAATTGATCGGGCCACAAAATATTTTTTGTACATTAGTAAAAAAAACAACAAAGGTGAGTACAACTTAATTTTCAATTCCAAATTTAAATACTCATTAACTGACACAATATTTAAGCTGCCGAAAAACATCTTAAAAAATGGAGGTGAATATAGATGGAATATGCGTTCATCAGACGGAAATTATTACAGCAATTATACAAATAGATTTTACTTCAATATTTATAATTGGAACGGAATTTCAAAGTTTGAACATAGAGAACCAGGATATCTATATCCACCAGGTGAATTGGTAAATCCATCCTCAATCATTTTTAAATGGAATTCAATAGATGATGCTGAAGGTTATGCAGTTTATATAAGTAAAAAAGACGAAAATGGTTTATATAATTTAATCTACGACTCGGAGAAAAAAGGATTAATTACAGACACCTTTAATGTAGTATCAAAATCACTTCTTACAGATAGCAGCACATTCAGATGGAATATGAGAGTAAAAGTAAATGACGAATGGTCTAACTATTCAAACAGACTGTACTTTAAAACCCATTCCTTAATAAAAAAAACAGAAAGAAAGGTTGCGCCAAAAAAAGATGTGGTTGCTTCGACTTCAAACTTGCCGCCGGTATTGAAAAATAATCCGGTAGAATATTTAAGTGGATCTGTAACTGATAGTTTGGAAGAAATCGTGGTATCATTTAAATATGCTGGAATAATCAATATTCCAATCACAGCTTATTATAATAATGGAAATGTTTTCTTGCCGGTAAGAGAAATATTTGATCTGCTTTTAGTAGATAATAAAATAGATAAAAAGAATAAAATGATCTCAGGATTTTATATTCTTCCTGAAGAAAAATATTTGATAGATTTTTTATCTTATAAAGCTAAAAGAGGAGATTCATTGTTTATCTTTACTAACCGTGATTTTGTTGAAAAAGATTTCGACTATTTTGTTAATACCAAGCTTCTGGAAACAATTTTTTATTTCACTTTAGCTGTTGATTTTTCCAACTTAACTGTCACACTTACTTCCCTCAGAAATTTACCAGTCTATCAAAAGTATTTGAGAGAAAAAAGTTATAGCACAGCTTTCCAGGGAGAAGAGTCTGAATCATCAACAGAAATTATAAAAAGAGAAAAAACAATTTTGTCAGGCGGAGTTCTTGATTATTCCTTAACATCTACTTTTAACAAGCAAACCCAGCCATACAGCACTTACCAGATCGGAACCGGAGGCGAGGTCCTTGGGGGCAGTGCACAGGTCACTACAAGCGGCAGCTATTTTAATAGCAAAATTTATTCAAGCGAAACAAATTATTTGTGGATGTATGATTTTGAAAAAAATGATTACATATCAAAAATTTCTTTAGGCGATTT
>CAZRMA010000465.1:0-3532 GCA_964600655.1 uncultured Ignavibacteriaceae bacterium | reverse complement strand
CATCTTATTTTGATTCTTCTGATCTAATTGTTTTAGGCGCACATTCACAAAGCATTAAAGATATTTTTATCGGCAGCGTAACAAAAAAACTTATTTCAGAAGCTAAAAAACCTTTACTAATAGGCATTTAGTTTTTTTGTAAAATACAATCTCAGCTCTAAAATTTAACTACCTGAAATTTCCCACGAATAAGAATCATTTTACTTCGTTATTAACGAAAATCAATAATTATTAGAGAAATTCTCCGGCATACTATATGAGTAGTTGCTCATATAGTCAAGTAATTAAAATTGATTGGATTTAATATGCAAAAGTCACAAGAGGAATTAAAAGCTGCTGTTTTGACGGCATTAGCTCATCCTAACCGGATAAGAATTCTTGAGTTTTTAAAGAATGGAGTAAAATGCAGCTGTGAAATTGCACCAGCTTTAGAACTTGAACAATCAAATCTCTCACGTCACATGAAAATTTTGGTTCAAGAGGGAATCGTTATTTCATGGAAAGATGGTTTAAGGGTGAATTATAAAATAACAGATGAAAGAATATTTAATATTCTAAGTACCGCAGAAAGTATAGCTCATAAAGCTGTAAAAGAAAGTATGAAAATTTTGGAAGAAATATAGAATTAGGGGAAACATGAACTGGAAGGAACAATATAAATCATTTTTATGGATACTTGTTTTTTTTCTGTTTGCTTACTTTATGCCGGTAAGTTCGGATGTTTTTAAGAATGCGGTTATAGATGCATTTGAATTGGCAAAATGGTATGCACAGGAACATGTATTGCTTTGCCTGGTCCCGGCATTTTTTATAGCAGGTGTAATTTCCGTTTTTGTAAGCCAGGCAGCAGTAGTAAAATATTTTGGAGCTAAAGCAAAAAAATGGGTCGCTTATTTAGTGGCTTCACTTTCAGGAACAATACTGGCTGTATGCTCTTGTACAGTTCTACCTCTTTTTTCATCGATACATAAGAGAGGTGCCGGACTTGGACCGGCAATCGCATTTTTATATTCAGGTCCTGCAATAAATATTTTAGCAATAATTTTAACTGCAAGAATACTTGGTCTTGAACTTGGAATTGCAAGAGTAATAGGTGCAGTTTCATTCAGTTTGGTAATTGGATTAATTATGTCTTTCATTTACCGTAAAGAGGAGAAAAACAGAGCCGAAGCTCAATTAGCAATGCCCGAAGTTGAAGAGCCAAGACCAATTTGGCAAACAGCGACTCACTTCTTTATTCTTGTTGCAATACTTGTTTTTGTTAATTGGGGAAAGCCGGATTCACCGGAAGGTTTCTGGAATTTTATGTTTGTTAATAAATGGTTTATTACAGCTCTTTTCGGAATCGGATTTGCACTATCAATGATATTTATTGTTAAGGCAAAAAAAATATATGTAATACTTGGAACCGTTGCTGTAGTGCTAACTGCAATCTTCTTTTATAATAATCCATTAATACCATTTACAGTTGCGGTGGTTGCTACTACACTTGCTTTGACTTTTACTGAAGGTGAACCTAATCAGTGGCTTGGTGAAACGTGGGGATTTACAAAACAAATTATGCCGCTTCTTGGCGCTGGTGTTTTGGTTGCAGGCTTTTTACTTGGTTCAGCTAACGGCAGCGGGGGAATAATTCCGAATGAATGGATATCAAGTTTGGTTGGTGGAAATTCACTTTTCTCTAACTTTTTCGCGTCAATTACCGGATCATTTATGTACTTCGCTACATTAACTGAAATCCCGATTTTACAGGGATTGATAAACAGCGGAATGGGGAAAGGGCCTGCTCTGGCTTTACTGCTTGCCGGCCCGGCTTTATCATTACCGAACATGCTCGTTATTCGTGGAGTTATCGGTACGCAAAAAACAGTTGTTTATGTATCGCTTGTTGTAATCATGGCGACGGTAACCGGATTGATTTACGGGAGTATATTTTAACAATTAATTAAGGAGGTAGAATTATGTTAAACATAAAAGTTATTGGAAGCGGTTGTCCGAGTTGTCAAAAATTAGAAGCCTTATGTAAAGAAGTTATTGCTGAACAAAACATTGAAGCAAATATTCAAAAAGTAACTGAGGTTAATCTTTTTGCAGACCTGGGAATTATGATGACACCGGGTTTAATAATAAATGATAAGGTTTTAAGCCAGGGTAAAATTCCAACTAAAACAACTTTGGAACATTGGCTGAATGAAAACTAAGCTGTAATTATATGAATAAAAATAGTCGTTATAATACTTGTGGAAATTCATTAAAAATATTGAAAGGAAAATAATAATGACAGTAAAAATTTTGGGAACGGGCTGTAAAAAATGCCTCACTCTTGAAAGCAAAGTGAGAGAGTTAGTCCGGCAAAATAATTTAGATGCAGTAATTGAAAAGATAACCGATTTACAGGAAATTGTTAATTATGGAATAATGATGACGCCCGGGTTGGTTATAAATGAAAAAGTTAAAAGTTACGGCGTTATTCCGAAAGATGATCAATTAATTAACTGGTTAAGGGAGAATTAACAATGAGAAAAATCATTTTCTTAATTTCATTTATGACGCTTATCTCTTTTTCAATTTATGCTCAAAAGAAAAAAGAAAGTAGTAAGATAAAGCCGAAAGTAACATTTGTGGAACTTGGCTCTGTAAACTGTATCCCTTGTAAAATGATGCAGCCTGTAATGAAAAACATCGAGAAGAAATATGGTGAACAAGTTAATGTAGTTTTTTATGATGTTTGGACTGAAGAGCAAAAACCTTATGCACAAAAGTATAGTATTAAGTTAATTCCAACTCAAGTATTTCTGGATGAAAATGGGAAAGAGTTTTTCCGGCACGAAGGGTTTTATCCCGAAGAGGAAATACACAAGCTTCTCAAATCCAAGGGATTGATACCAAAAGTGAAAAAGAGTTAAAATGTTTGAGGGAATTTTTAATTCACTTTACGAAGCAATGAACGGCGCAATTTGGCTTGCAGTTCTTGCATCATTTGCATGGGGAATATTATCAATATTACTTTCACCATGCCATCTTTCAAGCATTCCGCTTGTTGTCGGATTTATAAGTTCGCAAGGAAAAATTTCATTGAGAAGAACTTTCAATATTTCTTTAATCTTCTCGGTAGGAATATTAATTACAATAGCTTTGATAGGAATAATTACTGCTTCACTCGGAAGATTGATGGGAGATATTGGCGGAGTAGGGAACTATCTTGTGGCTGGAATATTTTTTCTTGTGGGGTTATATCTTCTTGACATAATTAAAATAGATTGGAATTCAGCCGGATTAAGAAAAACAAAATCAAAGGGATTATTAGCTGCTTTAATTTTAGGATTGCTGTTTGGATTAGCATTAGGGCCTTGCACATTTGCTTATATGGCTCCGGTGCTTGGCGTAGTTTTTCAAACAGCGCAGACAAATTATTTTCTGGCTGTAACATTTCTTTTTGCATTCGGCGTAGGGCATTGCTCAGTAATTGTCGGAGCCGGAACATTAACCGGAAAAGTTCAAAAATATTTGAACTGGAGTGAGGGTTCGAAAA
>CAZRMA010000464.1:0-3542 GCA_964600655.1 uncultured Ignavibacteriaceae bacterium | reverse complement strand
GGTTTAAATCCGTCAAGCTTAATGCCCTTGTCTTTATTCTTCCCAAAAATTAAAGGTTTGTTATGCTCTAAATATAGAACATGATCATCTCTAGTTTCTTTGTTTGTAATATTTTCAAAAGTTCCATCGTTAAATATTACACAGTTCTGATATATTTCTATAAAAGCTGTGCCTTTATGCGAGCCGGCCCTTCTGATCATTTCTTGCATATGTTTAGGATCTCTATCTATTGCTCTTGCGACAAATGTTGCATTTGCTCCAACAGCAAGTGAGACAGGATTAAATGGATAATCAACACTTCCAAATGGAGAAGTTTTAGTTTTCTTGCCCTGCTCTGAAGTTGGAGAATATTGCCCTTTTGTTAATCCATAAATTCTGTTATTGAAAAGTATAATTTTAAAATCAATATTTTTTCTGCATGCATGAATAAAATGATTTCCTCCAATACTAAGAAGATCGCCATCGCCGGTTGCAACCCAAACAGAGAGTTCCGGATTACTTACCTTTACACCTGTTGCAATTGCAGGCGCTCTACCATGAATACCATGAAATCCAAATGTATCCATATAATAAGGGAAACGAGATGAGCATCCAATTCCAGAAACCCAAACAATATTTTCTTTTGGTACATCTATAATTTCCGGGAAAGTTCTCTGCACTTGTGCAAGTATTGAATAATCACCACATCCAGGACACCATCTAACATCTATGCCTGTAGAAAAATCTTTACTCTTCAAATTCAAATCTTTTACAGCAATTTGATCGCTCATTGTTCACCTCTTAAAATTTCAATAATTTTATCTTCAATATCAGTAATCTTGAAGGGCAATCCGCGTACAATATTTAATTGAACAACTGGGATTAAAAATTCACTACGGATAATTTTAGAAAGCTGTCCAAGATTAATTTCAGGTATTAGTACCTTTTTGAAATTCTTTAATACATATTCAGTGTTTTTGGGAAAAGGATTTATGTAATTAAGATGAGCTTGAGATACTTTATATCCTGCTTGCCTTGCTTTGATTACAGCTTCTTTAATTGTTCCGTAAGTTCCTCCCCACCCTAATACTAATAGATCACCTTCTTCTTCACCTTCAATTTTTAGCTCAGGAATATCTTTGGCCATATTCTGAATTTTCTGTTCTCTAATCCTAATCATCTTATCATGATTATCAGGATCATAACTAACATTGCCGGTTATATTTGCTTTTTCCAATCCGCCAATTCTATGTTCAAGGCCAGTAGTTCCGGGGATAGCCCAAGGACGTGCTAAATTTTCATCTCTATCGTATGGAGAAAAATCGGCTATCTTTGTTCTGAATTTTACATGAATATCAGGCAGTTCACTAACGTGTGGAATTTTCCAAGGTTCAGAACCATTTGCTATATAACCATCAGTTAATAGAATTACAGGAGACATGTATTTTAAAGCATATTTTGAAGCTTCAATTGCCATATAAAAACAATCGCTTGGTGAAGAAGCAGCAAATACAGCAACCGGAGCTTCACCATTTCTTCCGTACATTGCTTGAAGTAAATCAGCCTGTTCTGTTTTTGTAGGCAATCCCGTACTTGGTCCGCCTCTTTGGACATTTACAATAACTAATGGAAGCTCTGTCATTAATGCTAAGCCCATTGCTTCTGTCTTTAATGCAAGCCCTGGACCACTGGTTGTAGTTAAAGCAAGATTGCCGGCAAATGAAGCACCAATAGCCGAGGTAATACCTGCAATTTCATCTTCAGCTTGAAAGGTTTTAACACCAAAATTTTTGTAATTACTTAAGTATTGAAGGATTTCTGAAGCAGGAGTAATAGGATATGAACCAAGGAATAAAGGCAGCCCGCTTTTAACTGAAGCAGCTAAAAACCCAAGTGCTGTAGCTTCGTTGCCTGATATGCTCCTGTAAACACCTTTTGGTAGTTTTGCAGGTTCAACTGCATAACGTGTGGTAAAAACTTCCGTCATCTCTCCAAAATTAAAACCGGCAATTAATGCTTTTTGATTGGCTTCACCTATTTCAGTTTTATCTTTAAATTTTTTCAGTATCCAGTTTGTAGTCTGTTCAATTGGACGATCGAATAACCAATACATTAAGCCCAAAGCAAAAAAGTTTTTACATCGTGCAATTTCTTTTGGTGAAAGCTTTGTTTCCTCAAGTGCTTTTTGTGTTAATGAGGTAATCGGAACACTAAAAACCTGGTAGCCTTTTAAATCTCCATTTTCGAGAGGATTTTTTTCATATCCTGCCAGCTGCAAATTCTTTTTGTCAAATGCGTCACTGTTCGCTATAATTGTTCCACCATTTTTCAACTCAGGCAGGTTCTTTTTAATTGCTGCAGGATTCATTGCTACTAATACATCCGGACGGTCACCAGGAGTATGTACATCATGACTTCCGAAATGTAATTGAAATCCGCTGACTCCGTACACAGTACCTGAAGGTGCACGAATTTCTGCGGGGTAATCAGGGAGGGTACTCAGATCATTACCCGCTATTGCTGTGGTCTCACTGAATTGTGACCCGGTAAGCTGCATACCATCCCCTGAATCCCCAGCAAATCTTACTGTAACTTCAGAAAGTTTTTTGATTTCTTTTTCTTTAATCATCTTGATGCTCTATAAATTTTTGTGAAATAATCTGATTTGTGGAATGCCATAAAGTATGCCATTCGGTTTTTGGTGGGAAATAGTTAGTTTTTACTTCAAAAAGAAATGAATTTATTAATGTTGATATTTTTAATTATCAAATTTTGAAGAATTAAAAATTTAATTTCTTAAAGTTGGGAAGCAAAGCAACATATTTCATCCTCTCTCTAATATTTCGATACTAAAAATTAAAATTTCATTTCTTTTTGCTTGATTTTGAAATAAACTTATCTTATAATAGTGAACAAATGTTCACTATATTTTGAACGCTAAAATGAACGCAAATTTAATAGAATTACAAAATTATTCTCTTCCTAACCAGGACAATTTAAGGATTGCCACTCTTTACCCGGTTATTCCGCGAAAGACCGACGCAGTTCAATTTGATATTTATGATTATGAAATGCTTTTCAACGATAAAAAGACAGTTGACTTAATTAGAAAAGGAAACACTATTGGATGCTTTTATATTGAATCTCCCGCTATGCGTTCATTACTAAAACGGCTTGATGTTGAAACTTTTGAAATGCTCACTGCTGCAAGTTCGGTTATTCGTCCCGGCGTTGCCGAATCGGGAATGATGCAGGAATTTATTGCCCGCCATCATAATCCAAACAGAAGAAAATATTTGGTTCCAGATATGGAAACTTATCTCGGCGAAACTTATGGCGTTATGATTTACCAGGAAGATGTGATAAAAGTTGCTCACCATATTGCCGGACTTTCTTTGGAAGAAGCAGATGTACTCCGCAGAGCAATGTCGGGAAAGATGCGTTCCCACAAAGCGATGGAAGCATTAACAAAAAGATTTTTTGAATCGTGTAGGGATAATAAACTATCGAATTATGTTGCGAGAGAACTTTGGCGGCAAATAGAATCATTCGCCGGTTACTCT
>CAZRMA010000463.1:0-3547 GCA_964600655.1 uncultured Ignavibacteriaceae bacterium | reverse complement strand
TTATTTTTTTCATTCAGCCCCCTCTTTGGCCAAAAATTAATTTCAAAGTTAGATAATTATTTAAATACTTATTACCAAAACAAAAACATTCCTTCCATTTCCGCTGGTATATCTTCAAATGATGTTATTATCTGGGCAAAGGCCCAAGGTTATTCTGATTTAGAAAATCAGGTCATAGCAACAAATGAATCGGGGTACAGAGTTGCTTCGATTTCAAAATCAATCACCGCCGTTGCAATTATGCAGTTAGTTGAAAAAGGTAAAATAAATCTTGATGAAGATGCACGTAAATACATCCCTTATTTTCCTAAAAAGAAATGGAAGTTTACAGTCAGGCAAATTTTAAATCATACCTCCGGGATAAGAAGTTACAAGCCGGGAGAATTTGACAGCAAAGAATATTTACCAACCATCAAAGATGCAGTTGGAGTTTTAATAAAAAACCCTTTGAAATTTATGCCGGGCACCCAGTTTTTATATTCAACTTTAGCATATAATTTATTAGCCGCAATAATTGAAAATGTAAGCGGAATGACTTATGAAAAATATTTACAGAAAAATATTTTTAAACCGGCAAGAATGATTTCAACTTATTTTGATTTCCATCAAAGGATTATAAATCACAGAGTTTATGGATATGGAAAAAATGAGTACAGAAAATTTATAAATGCTCCATTAGCCGACTTAAGTATAAAATTTCCCGGAGGAGGAATCGTTTCAAACAGCATAGATTTGCTTCACTTTGCTGATGCTTTGATGTATGGAAGATTAATTAAACTTTCAACACTCGATACTATGCTGGTTCCAACCAAATTAAAAAACGGAGTTCAAATAAAATATGGTTTAGGTTTTGGAATTGACGTAGATGAAAAAGGAAGAAAATATTTTTATCACGCTGGAACTGGGACAGGATTTACGTCATTTTTAATTATGTACCCAATGGGAAAATTAGCAGCGGATTATTTAATAAATATCAGGGATTGGAATTTAGGTAATCCCGCTGAAGATTTGTTATCAATTGTTTTCGGGAAAGATTCCATATCTGTAAAAAAATCACTTGCAGATAAGCTGCTTCAAACTTCATTCAAAGCAAATGTTGACTCGGCAATTACAGAATATAATATATTAAAGAAGGATTCATCTAATATTTATAACATTGATAAAGAAGAATTAATTTTATTTGGAAATGATTTAATTAATACAAAAAATTTTGTGGGAGCAATTAAGCTTTTCAGATTTGTAACTAATGAGTTTCCCAAAAACAAAGATGCACTTTTAGGTTTAGCCAATTCATATAATCATGACGGCAACAAAGGGCTGGCGATAAAAAATTATAAAGCAGTATTAAGATTAGAACCCACAAATTCACAGGCTGCTTTCATGCTAAAAAAGCTGCTTGAATATTAGTAACTCATGTTACACAAAATAAATAGTTATAAGAGGCTGTCTCAAAAGATTAGATTTGTCAGTCTGAGCTTGTCGAAGACGAACTTTTTAGAATAAATTCACACTTCGATAAACTCAGTGTGACAGTAAAATTTACTTTTGAGACAGCCTCTTATTTAGGCGCCTAGTTTAAGATGAATTAATAAATTTAATTTATGTCCCTATTCTTGAAACACTTATTATTTATGGTTAAGTTCACAATCCATACATTCAACGTCAAATTATTCTAAATGAAACAAGCTCTTATTACAGACCCTACCAGCGTTATAATTTTTTTAACTGTTATCTTGGCTTTTGTTTATTGGATCAGAGACCAAAAATTTGCTCAACCGGTTTTTAAAGTTATTCCATTTATACTTTGGATTTATTTTCTTCCAATGCTTTCGACTACAATTGGAATTACACCGCAGTCTTCAGAAGGTTATACCTGGATAACAAATTATTTTTTACCGGCCTCCTTGGTTTTACTTTTAGTTTCTTCGGATATTCCTTCAATTTTAAAATTAGGCCCAAAAGCTATAGTAACATTTTTTGCCGGTACAGTCGGAATAATGATTGGAGCCGTAATCTCTTTTTTATTATTTAAACATTTTCTGCCTGCCGATGCATGGAAAGGTTTAGCAGCTTTAAGCGGCAGTTGGATTGGCGGAGGGGCAAACATGATTTCGATTAAAGAAAGTGTTGGCACCTCTGATTCTTTAATGGGAGCGGTAATTATTGTTGATACAATTGTAGCCTATGGTTGGATGGCAATCGTAGTCAGCTTTTCAGGTTATCAAAAAAAGATTGATGAAATAAATAAAGTTGACCTGAACATCGTTAATAAAATAAATAAAAAGATGGAAGAATTTTCTTCACAAAAACATCCTATAGATATAAAGAATTTTTCCTTAATGATTTCAATTTCATTTGTTGTTACTGCTGTTTGTTTGTGGATTGGAAAATTGATACCACCTGTTGGCCAAGTTTTATCTTCATTTGCTTACACAATAATTTTGGTTATCATAGTTTCAATTGCACTTTCATTTACAAAATTACAAGAGCTTGAAAAATATGGAGCTTCATCTATTGGAAATTATATGCTTTATTTTCTTTTAGCTTCAATCGGAGCAAAAGCAAATTTATTAGCAATTTTTGATGCGCCTTTATTTTTAGCTGTTGGTGTAGTTTGGATTTCTATTCATGCAATTATACTTTATACAGTTGGAAAATTAATTAAAGCGCCAATGTTTTTAATTGCTACTTCAAGCCAGGCAAATATTGGCGGTGTTGTTAGCGCTCCAATAGTTGCAAGCATTTATCAAAAATCTTTAGCTCCGGTAGGATTGCTTCTTGGTATTCTTGGAAATATAGTTGGTACTTTTGCCGGATTGATAACAGCACAATTACTTTTTTGGGTTTCGAAATTGTAGCTTTTCTCTATATCATATTCAATAAATAATCTTTTGAGTTTGATATTAATCATCTTTTTAAAAATTAATAGTAGTTTAAAAAAAATGTACTTGCATTCCTTAACAAATGTTATCATTTTAGGGGCAATCACCACAATAAAATAAAAACTATGCTAGGGATAAGATTCACTAAATTTACTCCAGGCTTTGGAGGGCGTGGTGGAAAGTTTGATGAATTATTAAAAATATTTCTTCAGCTTCTCACCATTAGTTCCGGAGATGTTTCGGAAGCATTAAATTGGCTTAACCAGCTTGATCAAAAATATGGTTTAACCGACAATCAATATGGCGTTGGAAATTTTATTGATGAGCTAAAAGATAAAGGCTATCTTGAAGAGAACGAAGTCAATCAGTCTTTTACAATTACTGCTAAAACGGAACAGTCCATTCGTAAGCAATCTTTAGAAGAAATTTTCGGAAAGTTAAAGAGATCCACAAGAGGAAATCACCGTACTCCTTTTTCCGGGCAAGGTGATGAATCAACTTCCGAGAAACGAGCTTTTCACTTTGGCGATACTATGGACCAGATTGATATGACTGATTCTATTAAGAATGCACAGATCAATCACGGCATAGACGATTTTAAATTAACAGAGCATGACCTGGAAGTTGATGTAAGAGATTTCAAAGCTTTAACATCAACAGTTTTG
>CAZRMA010000462.1:0-3576 GCA_964600655.1 uncultured Ignavibacteriaceae bacterium | reverse complement strand
GGATCAACATATTTAATGTCAGCAATTTTCCCATGCTGCTCTTGGTTATTGTTAATTAAATTTGAAGCCCATTCTTTATTAGAAATATCATAATCAAATTCATCAGTTGAATCCCATTTATTTACTATCCATCCGTTATCCAACGAAAAATAGTATGCATTGTTAAAGTGTTTTACTTTTGCAGCTTTTCCTTCATCAACTCTGAATGAATTTGAGCATCCATAAAAACTATTGTTGAAGAGATATAACGGAAAATCTAAATTATTTTCTGAACCATAAATCTTCCAAAAATTCACACATATTTTTTGCGTCCAAGGCTCATTGTCGGTTGTAATAACATTTCCGTAATAATAAATATCGCCGCCGGTGACATTATCTATGGACAATGTCCGGTGAATATTATGACTGAAATTATGATAGATATGAAGATTGTATGTATAAGTTTCAGGTTCAAAATCATTGTCTCTTACTTGTGAAATATGATTGCCATAAATTTCAACGTTCGAATCGTATCCGCCTTTTTCGCCTCGCCATCTAATTGCGTTAAAAGCATTTTGAATTGTGTTATTTCTTAGAACAACTGAACCGCCCGTTCCGCGAAAATCTATTATAGAACCATTAAAATACTCCATTGCCTCATGATGCATTGAGGTCCAGCCATCCACACCATTAGAATCGCTGACGACTCCCCATAAAAATTCTCCGCCCTGATCCCAAAAACAATTTTCAATAAGCAAGTGGTGGGTAGATTCTCCTTTTGCCCAGATGACATGTCTTGCCCCAAAGAATCTACAGCTGTTGAAAGAAATGTATGAAGAATTTTTAAGTTGGATTGGGTCCGTCCAGCCATTAATAAACTTTATATTTTCAAAAGTAATCCAGCTTGAATTTTTAATTAACGCCCAGAAATTAAGTGCACTGTTTGAAGGTTCAGATAAACCACCATCAATTATTGGAAAATTACTGCTGTCTTTTGAATAGCCACGAATTAAAATTGGTTGATCCGGTTTACCATTTTTATCTATTAAATTTAATATCTGCTGGTAAGTTCCTTTTAAAAGAAAAATTGTATCTCCAGCAGAAACTTCGTCAATAGCTTTGTTGATATCGGAAATGGGTTCGTTAATTGTTTGTCCTGAATTTTCATCACTCCCGCTTGGAGAAACATATATTGTTTTAGAATTTATATTTTCTGACATTGAGCAGCTCACAAGAACCAATAAGAACAAAGTTAGAGTAAGGTGCTGTATCGTTTTGCTAAGCTTTTTAACTAAGTATAAATCTTTTCGCATTATTATACCTCAATATTTTTGATGCTACTGTATTGAATTAAAATCTGGTAAAGAAATTAAAATAGATTTCATTTTCTCTGCCAGGCCATTGTCTGTGTTACTTAATTGATTTATAATTTCATTTCTCTTTTTATCTAATTCTAAACACTCATTTTCATATTCTTCTAAAGATGCAGGTTCCGATACGGAATTTTTTAATTGCATTCGAAGCGCCTTTAAACGGTTATAATTTAAATGATAGTAAAACGGATTTTTATCGGTGATAAATCTTATTTTTCTTATAATTGTCCAAAGCGTATCTGCTTCAAACCATAATTTTCTTTCACCAATTTTTTTACGAAGATTTAATTCAACTTCTTTTAATTTGAAAAGCAACTCCGTATTAGTTTTGCCATAGTTGTTTTTCATAGCAATATTTAAGGACTTTTGAGGATCATACTCAGATGGATTCCACATATAATCGTTAGCAGTGATTACAGCTGCTTTTGTGTCCTCAGAATTTGCATCTCCATTTATAAACATTCCATTACCGGCAGACATTTTATAATAATCAGAAGGGAGATTGTTATCCCATGCTGAAAATAAAGGAGTAGACGTAAATGGGAAATGGCTATAAATTGTATTGTCCCATGTAAATGGAACTCTACCGTGAAGGAGCTCAGTCCAATCATTCAGATCTTGTGCGGTAATTTTTCTGCTTCGCACATTTGGGCCTGTCCATAATATAAATACATCCGATGGCATGTTTTTACCGATATAATTGAGATCATTAATTAATGGTTGAAATGCATTCTTTTCCCATGGCGTATCTTTATAAAGATTTATATCCCCTAAGTTCATATCCTCGTAAGTGTAAAACGCCGGGCCGTAATAAAGTTCTACATTAAATTTTTTAGATTTTATCCATTCTTCTAAGTTGTTCATTAAATAGCATTGAGCTTCGGCCATACTTTTAAATTTACTTTTATCCATGTTATTTGGTAATACATAACCTTGCCCGAATTTAAATGGCGGCGTATCATCAGCAAGAATCATTAATTTCTCAACACCATATTTTATTCCAAGTTCAATTACTTTCTCCAAACTATCAATATCATTCGGATTAGATATTTCAATCATCTTTTTATCATATATATTATGCATCTGCATAATTTTTGGTCCGCCGAATCTATCTTTCCAATTTTTAATCTTTTCAAGGATCACCTTGTAGTTATTTTCTATTTTGTACCATGGATAAATTCTACTTGCAATTGCAATGGTCCCTATTTTATTCACTAACGCATAGTTTAGTAAATCATCAACACTTTCAGATTTAAAAATTGCAGATACCTCGCGTCTGCTATATTCAGGCCAGTCAACCACATTGAATAACCCTAATTTAAGTGAAGTGTCGTCAGTAGTTATAAAGTTTGAAAATGTCACTACTCCATACAACAAACCCAATTGGCTGGGAGAAACAATATTTATTTCCTTGCTTTGCGGTAAACATTTAATAGAATAATATTGCTCGTTTATATATGAATCTTCAAATTCAATTAATTCAAGTTTGATTTTCCAAACATTTTTAGGAATGTTATTTTCATTTATAATTGATGGATGAATATTTTGTGATACATTTTTTGTTAAAATATACTTTAAATAATTTGCTGCCTTTTGCTCTTGATTACTTTTCGCGTAGATTGGTAAGAAATCATTATTAAGCAAAACCAATATATTTAGCGATTCAACTTTTTTAGGATATGGCTGCACATTTAATTTGTAATCATGATCAACAATTAGATTTTGTGGGAAGACACAAACTGTTGGGATAAGTACAAGTAAAAAAATATATGTTTTTAGTTTAATTATTCTCATCTGGTATCTGAAATCTTAATTACATTAGGAATTTTTTACTATTATTTGATAACTCACTTCTCTAATAAAACTTTTTTTATCGGGTTTTACATTGATGATAATTGGATACGCTTTAATAGAAGGGAAAGGCTGTCTATAATATTTTTCATCTTTCCCCAATTCTAATTTGAATTCTTTATTTAATAATTTAAAAGTGAATTCCTTATTGCCGCCTAAAACTTCTATAGTTTGATCATCAATCTGATTAAATCTCGAATTTTTATTTTGAACAATTGGTTCTATGATTTGCACATCATGTTTTTGTCCATGAAACCTTAATTTGATTTTCTTCTCTATTTTATCACCAGAAATTATATTAGTTAAGACGTAAGCTATTCCGCCTTCCCATCGATTTTTATCTTTCAATTCTCCGGAAGTTTCAACTGAATAA
>CAZRMA010000461.1:0-3583 GCA_964600655.1 uncultured Ignavibacteriaceae bacterium | reverse complement strand
AAATAATATGAAGCAAGATCTAAAATTTTATCCATTGCTGTATCTTCATCATGCGCCCAGCTTTCACATCCCTTTAAGGATGGAATTTCAGCAGTTACACCGTCATCCGTTTTATTTATTATTATATCTAAAATCATTTCTAAATCTAATTTTAATAACTGCTCTTCCCTTTTTCACCACTGACAATAGCCACACTAGCACTTGCTCCAATTCTATCTGCTCCGCTGGCAATCATTTTTTCTGCATCTGCTTTTGATCGAATTCCGCCGGAAGCTTTAACTCCAATTCCGCTACCAACAACATATTTCATTAGAGCAACATCGCCTGCTGTCGCACCGCCTTTGCTGAATCCGGTTGAAGTTTTGACAAAATTTGCTCCGGCATTTTTACAAATCACACAGGCTTTAACCTTTTCTTCGTCAGTTAATAATGCAGTTTCCAAAATCACTTTGCAAATAGCATTATTTTTTTTGGCAACAGAAACCACCTCACTTACATCATTAAAAACATAATCATAATTACCCTCTTTAAGCCTACCAACATTAATTACCATATCAATTTCTTGGGCGCCATTATAAATTGCTTGCTCAGCTTCAAATCGTTTTACTTCCGTAGTTACTGCGCCAAGAGGAAATCCAATAACTGTACAAACTTTAACATCTGTTCCTTTTAACAAATCAGCACACAAAGGAACAAAAGATGAATTAACACAGACAGAAGCAAAATTATATTTTTTTGCCTCCTCACAAAGTGATGATATCTCCTTTGATGTAGCTTCCGGTTTTAATATAGTATGATCAATTTTTCTTGCGAGATTTTTATCTGATAATGACCCTCCAACACCAAGTCCGGCTGCAATTCTTTCCGCGCCGTGTTCGACAATATTTTTTACTGTCGTTGGCTGAGTGACAACATTAGTTTCCCATCCTTTACATGAATCATTTTCACAGTAAAAATCGCGTAAAACTTTTTCAAGAAATTCAGGAGAAACATCTTTATCAGGGAATGTGTAATTCATTTTTATTCTCCGTACATTTTATAAGCTTTGAAAGTGTTGCTTAACAACATGGCACGTGTCATTGGACCAACACCGCCGGGAACAGGAGTAATATAAGAAGCTTTTTTTGAAACTTCATCGAAATCAACATCACCTACAATTTTATAACCTTTGGGTTTAGTTGAATCCTCAACTCGATTTATCCCAACATCTACTACAACTGCACCCTCTTTTATCATATTGGCTTTAACAAAATTGGCGCTGCCGATAGCTGCAATTAGAATATCCGCTTGCTTTGTAAATTGAGTTAAATCTTTTGCTGCAGAGTGACAAATTGTTACAACGGAATTTGCATGCTCTTTTTTCTGAAGCATAATGTTTGCAATTGGTTTACCCACTATATTGCTTCTTCCTAACACAACCACATGCTTCCCTTTTGTGTCAATGTTATACCGGATCAATAATTCTTGTATCCCGGCTGGAGTGCATGAAACAAATGTACCCTTTCCTATAACTAAATTGCCAATGCTTGTAGGACTAAAACCATCAACATCTTTTTTGGGGGAAATGGCTTCAATAATTTTATTTTCATTAATATGTTTAGGAAGCGGAAGCTGAACCAGTATGCCATGATAATTATTGTCTTTGTTGTATTTATCGATTACATCTAATAAATCTTTTTCTGAAATATCATCAGGCAAATATTCAGATTTTGTGCGCATACCGATTTCTTCACAGTCTTTAATTTTACTGCGAACGTACACTTGAGAAGCCGGATTTTCCCCTACTAATATGGTTACTAATCCTGGAACATTTTTCCCGCTATTTTTAAGCTCATCTATTTTTTGTTTCAGTTCTGCACGAATATCTTTTGCAGTTTTTTTCCCATCAATTAAAATCATCTTTCCTTTTCAGTTATTTTTTTTTGTGTTATAAATTATTTCCAAACTATTAAAATTTAATTAAAAATTATATCCGCTTTAGGAACTTGTATATCGTAATTTTCTTTTAAGTATCTTTTAAGTTTTTTATCGTTCATAATTTCTTCAGCAAATGGATTAGAATTTTGCCAGCCAGTTTTTTTATTCAATCTATAATTTTCTAATCGTCTAATGCTTATCTCACAAAATATGGGATCAATATCAGTGGTGAAACATTTTCTATTTAAAATTTCAGAAGCTAACAATGTTGTACCCGAATGAGAAAAGAAATCCAATACAATATCATTTTTACTGCTGCTTGCCTCAATTATCCTTTTGATAGATTTCAATGGTTTTTGAGCATAACATCCATTTACATTTTCTTCCATTCTATAAAAAACCTGCTGAATATCAACCCATACATTTCCGGCACGTATGTTTGATGATTTACTACGTTCTAAATTGTCTGTTTCTTTGCCGTTAACTTTTTTATAGTATCCTTTCAGAATTTTGGGAATATCAGTGTATTCAGCTTCTACAAAAAATTCTGGGTTTCCTTTAATATATGATAAAAGTTCCTGTCTAATTGACATCCAATTTTTTTGAGTGCCATATCCTCTTTGATTCCTCATTGTAATGAAACTTCGGGACTTAAAGCCGCTATCTTTCATCATTAAGATAAAATCTGCGAGAGGCTGAAAATGTCTATTCTGATCCGCTCCGAGCCAAATATATAATGAGGAATTTTCATTCAAAAAAGTGTATGAATTTTTAATCCATAGTTTTGACCAAAAAATAAAATTTTCAATATCTCTTTCTTGAAAAGCTACGAAATTATATGGCGGATCGTGAATTGCTAAAACAGCAGTTTTATCATTTATCAAATTTTGTACTTGGCTTTTATCTGCACAATCTATGCAGCCAACTTTATGTTTACCAATTGGATCAATCCATATTTCCTTTTCACTAAGCCGGCAATATTTTAGCAGCATCTCCCTAAGTTTTTCATCGTTGTCAATTCTTGGTAATGGAAAATTCACCATAAAATTATTTAGCCATCTTTTCAAACTCTGGAAAAACTATTCTTTCCAATTCAACTGTTTTGCCGGATTCAGAATCGACTTTAAAGAACATACCGCAAAGATGAACTTCATTTACAGCAGTTTCATATCTTTGTGGAGTTTGAAATATAAATCTATTCAATGCAGCCACTGTTTTCATCCCGATGACAGAATCGTAAGGCCCGGTCATTCCGACATCAGTTATGTAACCCAATCCTTTAGGAAATATTCTTTCATCAGCAGTTTGAATATGAGTATGAGTGCCAACCAATACGCTTACTCTTCCATCAAGGTGATGGCCCATTGCCATTTTTTCAGCAGTTGCTTCAGCATGAAAATCAACAAAGATTACTTTCGTTTCATTTTGTAATTTGGGAACAATCCAATCAGCACATTTGAAGGGACAATCAATAGTAGCCATAAAAGTACGACCCTGCATATTAAGTACTGCGACTTTTCCTTTTTTAGTATGTGCAATATGATATCCGTTGCCGTAAGTGCCTTTGGGGTAATTTAATGGGCGTAAAGCGCGCGGTTCGGCTTTTAAATAATCCTGTGATTGATATTTATCCCAGGTATGATTGCCGCCTGTAATTACATGAACT